>CAYWDW010000099.1:0-11171 GCA_964457105.1 uncultured Heliobacteriaceae bacterium | reverse complement strand
TCTGACGGCCTACCATCCGGCGCGTGTGATTGGTCGGCACCTTGCGCGTCCCCCGCTCGAAGAAGACGATGCCGGCGGTCACGGCCAGCATGACCAGAACCAGAATGATGACGAACAGCGCCGAAGCCGGATCCTTGACCTTTTCGTACAACTGCTCGATGGCGCGCGTCAATCCGACCAAGTTTCAGGAGAAGATCAGCAGGCTGATGCCGTTGCCGATGCCGCGCTTGGTGATCTGCTCGCCGATCCACATAATAAAGACCGTTCCGGCCATCAGCGTCAGGACGGTAATAAACGTAAAGAAAAATCCGCCGCCGCCGATCACCAGGTTTTCCTGGCGCTGCAGCCAGATGGCGATGCCAAGCCCCTGCACCAGACACAGCGCCACCGTCAGATAGCGCGTGTACTGTGTAATCTTGCGCCGACCGAGTTCACCTTCTTCCTGAATCTTCTTGAGCTGCGGGTAGACCGAGGTCATCAGTTGCAGGATGATCGAGGCCGTGATGTAAGGCATGATGCCGAGCGCAAAGACAGAAATGCGCCGCAGGTTGCCGCCGGAAAACAGATCCAGCACGCCGAACAGACTGCCCGCCGCCTGCCCCCAGATATTCTTCAGGACTTCCTGATCAATGCCAGGTACCGGGATGTGAATGCCGGCGCGATAAACGACCAGCATCAGCAGCGTGAAGATTACGCGCTTGCGCAATTCAGGAACTGCAAACAAATTACGAATCGCGTTAATAAGTGAGTCCAGCATGTCAGTTACCAGCTACCTTTCGGGGGCCGCTCCATTTCCAGTTCAGAGTACAAATGGCTGATGCGGAATCAGCACCGGAATTTTCAGACCGCCAGGATAGCATTTGCGGATTCGGGATTGAAAGCGCAATGACCGCCGCTGCAACCCTCCATCCGCAATCTGAGTCGCTTAATCAGAGTGTCTCGGCTGTGCCGCCAGCCGCTTCAATCTTTGATTTTGCCCCGGCGCTGAAACGATGCACCTTCACCGTCAGGGACTTCTTCAGTTCACCCTGCCCCAGAATGACCACCGCCTGCTGCATTGATTTGCGCACCAGTCCGCGCGCGACCAGTTCTTCCTGCGTGATGGTCGCCCCGGCCTCAAAGATTCTTTCAAGGTCGGCCACGTTAACCTCGGCCCACTCTTTCTTGAAAATATTTGTGAAGCCGCGCTTCGGCAGGCGGCGATGCAGCGGCATCTGACCGCCTTCAAAACCGCGCTTGCCCGAATAACCGGAGCGTGACTTCTGGCCCTTGTTACCACGTCCTGAAGTTTTGCCCAGCCCGGACCCCGGACCGCGCCCCACACGTTTTTTCGGGTGCGTGGCTCCGGCGGGAGCTTTGATCTTATTTAATCCGATAGCCATAAATAAATTTCAGATTTGAGATTTGAGCGGTGAGACTGCTGCTCAGTCCGCGCTCAGATCGAAGCCTCGAAGCTACTCGACAATGCGCAGCAGGTGCGGCACTTTCGCCAGCATTCCGCGAATGGCCGTGTTGTCCGGGCGCTCGACGATCTGATTGAGCTTCGTCAGGCCGAGGCTGCGGACGATGACCTTGTGTTTTTCCGGCGTGCAGATCGCGCTGCGGTAGAACTGAATTTTGATCTTTTTGTCTGTGCCACTGTGTGCCATAAGCTTACAACTCCTCCACCGTGCGGCCCCGCAGGCGCGCCACCTGTTCACGGCTCCTGAGGTTGCGCAACCCCTCAAAGGTGGCCCGGATGACGTTGTGCGGATTATTTGAACCGATGCATTTCGTCAGCACGTCGCGCACGCCAAGCGCGTTCATCACCGCGCGCACCGCGCCGCCGGCAATGACGCCCGTGCCTTCGACGGCGGGCTTGAGCATGACCTTGCCGGCGCCGAAGTTGCCTTCAATCGGGTGCGTCAGCGTCTGCCCGTTGAGCGGCACGCGAATCAGATTGTGCTTGGCTGATTCAAGCGCCTTGCGAATGGCCTGCGGCACTTCCTTGGCCTTGCCGGTGCCGTAACCCACCACGCCGTTCTGATCGCCGACGACGACGAGCGCCGCAAACGAGAGGTTCTTGCCACCCTTCACGACCTTGGTCACGCGGTTGATTGAAATGACCTGATCCGTCAGAGTCAGGCCGTCGGCTGAAATTTTCTCAGTTGAACGCATAGCTTTGTCGTTATCCTGAAACTGCTAGAACTGTAATCCGGCCTCGCGGGCGGCTTCGGCCAGCGTCCTGACGCGACCGTGATAAATGTAACCGCCGCGATCAAAGACCACTGAGGTAATGCCCTTGTCCCTGGCGCGTTCAGCAATCAGTTTGCCGATCACCTTCGCCGCTTCGATATTGCCGCCGGTCTGCGCTCCGGCTGATTTCTCAACGCTCGAAGCAGCGCAGAGCGTCACACCTTTGTCATCGTCAATCACCTGCGCATAGATGTGATTGAGGCTGCGGAACACCGCGAGGCGCGGGCGCACTGCCGTCCCGCGAACGCTTTTCCGAATGCGCCCGTGTACCGCCTTCCGCATTTCCTGTCTCGTTTTACGTGCCATAACTTTTCTGACTCCGAAACCGCGCTTCAGGGCGCGGGTCTGATCTACCTTACTTGCCGGTCTTGCCGGGTTTCAGTTTCAGTGTGCGATTGGCATACCGCACCCCTTTGCCCTTGTAGGCATCGGGCTGTCTCAGCCGGTGCATATTCGCCGCCACCTGACCGAGCAGATGTTTGTCGAACGACTCCAGCGTGATCGTCACCTGATACTGCGTAATCGTTTTCTGCTGCTTTTCGATCTTCGCATTGACGCCTTCCGGCAGCGGGAACTCAATCGGATGCGAATAGCCCAGCGCAAACTGAATACTGCGGCCCTTCAGTTCGGCCTTGTAACCGACGCCGACCACGTCCAGCTCCTGCGTGAAGCCTTTGGTCACGCCGGTGACGGCGTTGGCGACCAGCGCCCGCGCCAGCCCGTGCAGCGCCGCCTGGTCGTTGTTTTCACGCGCAGCCTGGAGCCTGCCGTCTTCCAGTTTGAAATTAATACCTGCCGGGATCGGCGTCGTCAGCTTCCCCTTCGGCCCCTGCACTTCAATGGCCGTGTCAGTCAGACTGATCTTCACATCCTTCGGCACTTCAATGACTTTTTTACCTACTCGTGACATAACTTTTGCCAGTGGTCAGGGGTCAGTTGCCTGCTCAGACTTAACAACTGACCGCAAACTAACTTAGTAAACGCTGCACAGCAGTTCACCGCCGAGGTTGATCTTGCGGGCCTGCCTGCCGGTCATCACGCCCTGCGAGGTGCTGAGAATATTCACGCCCAGCCCGCCCAGCACTTTGGGAACTTCCTTTGCCCCGACGTAGACGCGGCGGCTCGGTTTGGAATTGCGCTGGATCTGCGAAATCACGCTTTCGCCTTTCGGGCCATACCGCAGAAAGATGCGCAGGGTGCGGGCGTTGCTGCCCTCCGCCGTCTTGATGCTGTAATTGGTGATGTAACCTTCTTCCTTGAGGATTCGCGCAATCTCAACTTTCAGGCGCGAAGCCGGAATATCAACCTTGGTATGACGCGCGGCAATCGCATTGCGCAGGCGCGTCAGCATATCTGAAATCGGATCCATTATCCTTTGCTCCCGACTGAGAGTTTCACGCCGCTCGCCTGATTTTACTGCCTCACGACGACCGGCGGACTTGTCAGTCTTTGATGGTTACCAGCTTGACTTGGTCACGCCCGGAATTTCGCCGAGCAGCGCCAGTTGTCGAAAACAGATGCGGCAGACGCTGAATTTGCGCAGGTAAGCGCGCGGGCGACCGCAGCGTTTGCAGCGATTGTAACCGCGCACCTTGAATTTGGGTCGGCGCTCTGCCTGAACTCTTTTGGAAGTCTTTGCCATGGTCTTTACTCAGTCCCGGTGGTCTTTACTGCCTGAACGGCATGCCGAAGTGGCGCAGCAGCGCGCGCCCTTCTTCGTCAGTCGTGGCGGTGGTGGTAATGCTGACATTCATGCCCCGCGCCTTGTCCACCTTGTTGAAATCAATTTCAGGAAAGATCAACTGATCGCGCAGGCCGAGCGTGTAATTGCCGCGCCCGTCAAACGATTTGGCCGAAATGCCGCGAAAGTCGCGGACGCGCGGCAGGACGATGTTGAGCAGCCGATCCAGAAATTCATACATCCGGTCGCCGCGCAGCGTCACCATCGCGCCAATGTTCATGCCTTCGCGCAGCTTGAAGGCCGCGATGGATTTTTTCGCCTTCGTCACGACCGGCTTCTGCCCGGCGACGACCGCCAGTTCATTGGCTGCGACATCAATGAGCTTGGAATTCTGGATCGCTTCGCCGAGTCCCATGTTGATGGTGATCTTTTCGAGCTTCGGAATCTGCATCGGGTTCCGGTAGCCGAACTCGCGCTGCATTGCCGGAGCAATCTCGCTGGTGTATTTCTCTTTCAGTCTTGCCGCCATAATCTTTTCCCTACTCAATCACTGCGCCCGTGCGCTTTGAAATCCGAACCTTGCGCCCGTCGGTCAGCTTTTGATAACCGACGCGCGTGGGCTTGCCGCCTTCAAGCAGCATCACGTTGGAAATATCAATCGGTGCCTCGCGCTCAATGATGCCGCCGGCAATGCCGCGCTGCCGGTTCGGGCGGACATGCTTTTTCATCATGTTGACGCCCTCGACCATCACCTTGCCGCTCGTGGTCAGCACTTCGATGACGCGCCCGCGTTTGCCCTTGTCGCGTCCTGAGAGGACGAGAACCTGATCGTTCTTTCTGATTTTGAATCGGCCTGCCATATGTTTACTTTCTGATTCGTTTTGTGCGCGCCTAAATGACTTCCGGCGCGAGGCTGACAATCTTCATAAAGCCGCGTTCGCGCAGTTCACGGGCCACCGGGCCGAACACGCGCGTGCCAATCGGTTCGCCGTCCGGCTTGATCAGCACCGCCGCGTTCTGATCGAAGCGAATGTAGGTTCCGTCCCTGCGGCGGACCTCCTTGCGCGTGCGAACGATCACGGCCTTGACGACCTGTTTCTTCTTGACGGTGCCGTCGGGGTTGGCTTCCTTGACCGAAGCGGTAATGACATCGCCCAGGCTGGCCCGCGCGCCCGTGCTGCCGCCGACCGGCAGGATCATCGCAATTTTCCTGGCTCCGGAGTTGTCAGCCACCTCCAGAATTGAACGCATCTGAATCATAACTTCAGCCTCCTGACCATTGTCTGTTGTCGCTGGTTATTCGCCGCTACCCGGTCACCGCCGGGCGCGCGACAACTCAATGATTGACAACCGACAGCCTTAACGCGCCGCCTTTCGCAGCACTTCCACCACCAGCCAGCGTTTGCGCGCTGACAACGGGCGGGTTTCCTGAATGCGCACCTGATCGCCGATGCCGATGCCTTCGATTTCATTGTGAGCCATGAATTTGGCGCGGCGGCGCACGTAACGCTTGTAAACCGGGTGTTTGACCTGGCGATCAACCCGCACCACTACCGTCTTCTGCATCTTGTCGCTGGTGACAATGCCGATCTTTTCCTGACGGCGGCCCCGGGTCTGCGCGGTCGCGGCAGCCACCGGAGCAGCGACCTGCTGATCTGCCGTCTCACTGACTTCACCAGTTGTTTCTTTGGTCTCTTCGCTCATAGTTGCTTTCGTCCGGAACCCTGTTTTCAGATTCCGCAGAAATGTGAAATCCGCTTACTGCTCAACGCCAAGCTGCCGGGCGCGCAAAATCGTGCGCAGGCGCGCCAGCTCCTTTTTCTGCGCGCGGATGTTTCTGACCGTGTCGGTGTCGCCGAGCGCCTTCTTGAAATTCAGGCGAAAGAGCGACTCCTTGATCTCCAGCACCCGCCGGGCGAGGTCTTCGCTGGACTGTTCACGAACCTTGTCGAGTTTGGCTTTCACTGCGCTCCTGCCTCCTGTTCATGCCGGGTGACGAACCGGGTTTTGATCGGCAGCTTGGCCGCCGCCAGGCTCAGGGCCTGACGCGCCGTCGCCTCATCCACCCCCTCCATTTCAAACAGAATGCGGCCCGGCTTGATCACTGCCACCCAGGTTTCCGGCGCGCCCTTGCCGCTGCCCATGCGGGTTTCAGCCGGTTTTTTGGTGATCGGCTTGTCCGGGAAGATGCGAATCCAGACCTTGCCGCCGCGTTTGATGTGGCGCGTGATGGCCACCCGGCTGGCTTCGATCTGCTTGGTTGTCACCCACGCAGCTTCCATCGCCTTCAGCGCGTATTCGCCGAAGGAAACGGCTGAGCCGCGCGTGGCCATCCCGGCCCGGCGACCTTTCTGCTGCTTGCGATATTTGACCTTCTTGGGAGTTTTATACTCAGCCATAATTTGATTGCAGATTGCAGATTGCAGATTGCAGATTCGTTGCTGGCGCAGATCGTTTGCTTCAATCTGTCATCCTGAATCTGCCAGACGCAATCAGTTTATCGTTTCATCATCGCTTCGCGGGCATCCATGATGTCACCGCGATAGATCCAGACCTTGATGCCAATGACGCCGAAGGTCGTGTTGGCTTCGGCAAAACCATAATCCACATCGGCGCGCAGCGTGTGCAGCGGCAACCGCCCCTGCAGCGTCCATTCTGAACGCGCGATTTCAGCGCCGTTCAGGCGCCCGCTCACGCGCACCTTGATGCCCTGGGCGCCGAAGCGCTGCGCTTCATCAACGGCCTTGCGGATGGCGCGGCGAAAGGCGATGCGCTTTTCAAGCTGCTGCGCGATCTTTTCAGCCTGGAGCTGCGCGTTGAGTTCAGGCTTGTGAATTTCCTGAATGTTGATGAAGACTTCGCGTCCGGTCCGGCGGCTGATCTCTTTCTTGAGCGCCTCGATTTCCGCGCCCTTGCGTCCGATGATAATGCCGGGCCGCGAGGTGTGAATGATGATCTTCATGCGGTTGGCCGCGCGATCAATTTCAATCTGCGACACCCCGGCGCTGGCAAAGCGCGATTTGAGTTCCCGCTTGAGCTTGAGATCCTCAATCAGCAGCTTGCCGAAATCCTTGCGGGCATACCACCGTGAATGCCACGTCCGGTTGTAACCAAGTCTGAATCCGTAGGGATGTACTTTCTGACCCATAGTTTCCTGGCTTCCTTATGCGGTCGGTGCCGCCTTCTTCGTTTTCTTCGCTTCCGCCCGTTTGTCAGATGACACCACCACCGTCAGATTGCTGTAATGGCGGCGTTCGCGGTAAGCGCGTCCCATCGGCGCGGGACGCACGCGGCGACGATGTTTGGTCGTCCCCTTGCCCACGTAAATTTCCTTGACCCACAGATGATCCTCGTCCACCGAGATGTTTTCCTGTTCGGCCTGCACCTGGGCGTTGCCGATGGCTGACCGGATCAGCATCTCGACCGGATGGGCTGCGCGCTTGCCGCTGAAGCGCAGCACCGAGAGCGCCTCGTTGACCATCATGCCGCGCACGAGGTCCACGACGAGCTTCATCTTCTGTGACGAGCCTTTGACGTTTCTTGCTCTGGCTGTTGCTTCCATTTCAGTTTCAATCCGCTCCTGTCCGCAGACAGAGGAAAATCATCGTCATCCGGTTTCCGCAGAAAGCCGGCTGCCGTGCTGTTTCAACTTACTTCCTTGCTCCCGCCGCTTTCTCGGCCTTGTCGGAATGCCCCTTGAAAGTGCGGGTCGGCGAAAATTCGCCGAGCTTGTGACCGACCATGTTTTCAGTGACGTAAACCGGGATGAACTTTCTGCCGTTATGAACGGCAATCGTATGCCCGACCATTTCCGGGATGATCGTCGAACGGCGCGACCAGGATTTGATCACCTTGCGTTCACGATCTTCATTCATCCTCGTCACCGCCTTGAGCAGGTGGTCATCAATGAACGGCCCTTTTTTGATTGAACGTGCCATAAATTTATCAGTTGTCAGTTGTCAGTTGTTGCCGTCTGTGCAACGGACCAGAAACCACGGACAACGGATGATTGTTACTTCGTTCTGCGTTTGACGATAAATTGATCGGTGCGCTTGTTGTTGCGCGTCTTGTAACCGCGTGTCGGCTTGCCCCAGGGCGTCACCGGATTGCGGCCACCTGAAGTCTTGCCCTCACCACCGCCGTGCGGGTGATCCACCGGGTTCATCGCCACGCCGCGCACGGTCGGGCGAATGCCCTTCCAGCGCGAACGACCGGCCTTGCCGATGGAAACGTTCTCGTGTTCGATGTTGCCGACCTGACCAATCGTGGCCATGCAGCGCACATCCACAATGCGAATTTCACCCGACGGCAGGCGCAGTTGCGCGAGGTCGCCTTCCTTGGCGATCAGTTGCGCGAAGCTGCCCGCGCTGCGGGCCATTTGTCCGCCCTTGCCGGGTTTGAGTTCGATGTTGTGAACCTGGGTGCCGAGCGGAATGTTTTTGATCGGGAGCGCGTTGCCGGTGAGAATGTCGGCTTCAGGACCGGAGACGATGGTCTGTCCGACCTGCAGCCCGACGGGAGCCAGAATGTAGCGTTTCTCGCCGTCCAGATAATTGATCAGCGCAATGCGGGCCGAACGATTCGGATCGTATTCAATCGTCGCCACGCGACCGGGAATGCCCGATTTGTCGCGCTTGAAATCAATGATGCGGTAATGCCGCTTGTGCGCGCCGCCGCGATGACGCACGGTCATGCGACCGAGGTTATTGCGACCATTCGTACTCTGCTTGTGCGCGAGCAGCGGCTTATAAGGCTTGCTGGCCGTCAGCTCGTCATTCGTCAGATACGTCTGATAGCGCCGCGCGGGACTGGTTGGTGTCAGTTTCTTGATGCCCATCTCGTTTGTTCACTTCGCGCCTGCCGTGACGGCAGACAAATGGCAACCTGATATTTCCGGCGCAGGCGGCCTGCCAGGCGGCCTGTGCCCTTCACTCAATAACCTCAGATCGAATCGCCGTAATCAAGCTGGCGTTCGCCTCTGGCCAGGGTCACATAGGCCTTCTTCCAGTCGGGCCGTTTGCCGGTGAAGCGCCCACGCCGCACTTCCTTGCCGCGATAATTGATAATGCGCACGGCATCAACCTTCACCTTGAAGATTTTTTCCACGGCCTCTCTGATGGCGTATTTGCTGGCATTGCCGTCCACCCGGAAGGCGAGAACCTGTTTGCCGTTCTCCTCGCCCTGCTCTTTGGCCAGCAGCGCCTTTTCCGTGATCACCGGCGTTTTGATGACATCCCAGATCGTTTTCATAACTTCACCCTGTCTGAACCTATTTGCTCAGCCTCTCCTGCAGCACATTGATCGCCGCCTGCGTGAAGACCAGCTTTTCGTGATACAGCAGGTCGTGAATGTTGACGTTGACGTTGGCGGCCAGTTTGACGCCCTGCACATTGCGAGCCGAGAGCGCCAGTTCTGCCGCAGGCGTCACATCAACCAGCAGCGTTCGCTTGTCAAGACCCAGATTCTGAGCCACCGCCAGAAACTTCTTCGTCTTATGGTTCGGCAGCGCGGTGCCGTCTTTGCCCTGCACTTCAACCGCCGCCAGATCAAAGCCGTCAACGACGATCAGGTTGCCTTCGCGCAGCCTTTCGGAAAGCACCGACCTGAGCGCGCCGCGTTTCATTTTCTTCGGCAGCTCGTAGCTCCAGTCGCGGGGCTGCGGGCCGTGAACATTGCCGCCGCCTTTCCAGAGCGGTGAACGAATGCTCGCCACGCGGGCGCGTCCGGTGCCCTTCTGCCGCCACAACTTCCTGCCACTGCCTGAGGTGTTACCGCGTGTTTTGGTGGCCGAGGTTCCGGCGCGCTGATTGGCGAAGTAGTTTTTGACGGCGTCATAAACCAGCGCCTCGTTGTATTTGACGCCGAAGACTTCGTCCTTCAGCTCGATCTCGCCCACCCGTTCATTCTTCAGATTTTTGACTTCAATGGTTGGCATCTGCTGCCTCTCAATTTCCGGTTCACAGATCCGGCGAGCTGTCATCGTCAGCAGCACACCGAACGGCGAAACATCAACTATTCGACTCTCTTTTTGATCAGCACGTAAGCGCCGGTCGGGCCGGGCACTGCGCCCCTGATCATAATCAGGTTTTCGTCCGCATTGATGCGCACAACCTTCAGGCCCTTGATCGTCTTGCGTTCGACGCCCATATGACCGGCCATGCGGGTGCCCTTGATGACACGCGACGGATAGGCTGACGCGCCAATCGAACCAGGCGCGCGGTGGAACATCGAACCGTGCGAGGCGCGACCGCCGCCAAAGCCGTGCCGCTTGACGAACCCGGCGAAGCCACGTCCCTTGCTCGTGCCGATCACATCCACCACGTCGTTGACGTTGAACTGATCAACCAGCACTTTATCGCCGACGCTGGCACCTTCGCCGTTGTCGCTGACACGAAATTCGCGCAGCACCCGGGTCGGCGGAATCCCGGCCTTGTCAAAGTGGCCCTTCATCGGTTTGTTGACCTTTTTGGGGGCCTTTTCTTCAACGAAGCCAAGCTGCACCGCTTCGTAACCGTCGGTTGCGACTGTCTTGCGCTGGACGACAACGCAGGGACCGGCCTTGATCACCGTGACCGGCGTGACCGTTCCGTCCTCCGCAAAAATCTGCGTCATTCCCAGCTTTTTACCGATAATTCCGTTCACCATTGTGGTTTCTCCGTACTTCCAATCTTTTCAATCTGCGCCTCTCCGCACTCACGATGAGGCGAAATACGAGACAGTTCCCGGAGAGAGACGAATCTGTCCCTGAAATGATTGCGGTTGTGAAGAGCCTGTCCTTACCGATTGCGACCGAACGCCTTGATTTCAGCGTCCACGCCCGCCGGCAGATCGAGCTTCATCAGCGCATCCATCGTCTGCGGCGTTGGATCAAGAATATCCATCAGCCGCTTGTGCGTGCGAATCTCAAACTGTTCGCGTGACTTTTTGTCAACGTGCGGTGATTTCAGCACCGTCCATTTGTTCTTGACCGTCGGGAGCGGAATCGGGCCGGCGACGCGAGCGCCTGTGCGCTTGGCCGTTTCGACGATCTCCGCCGTGGACTGATCGAGAACGCGATAATCGTAAGCTTTCAACCGGATTCTGATTTTTTCGTTCAGCATTCTTTTACCGCTTCACCTGTCAAAGATTGATCGGGGCAACTGTCATTGATCAAACCACGATCACAGGCTGACGCCCCTGCGCCAGCCTGCTCCTGAAACATTACTCAACAATTTCGGAGATGGTACCGGCGCCGACCGTCCGTCCGCCTTCCCGA
>CAYWDW010000098.1:5728-11253 GCA_964457105.1 uncultured Heliobacteriaceae bacterium | reverse complement strand
ACGGCAGCAGCTCGGTGACGTGATCGGCGGCGGTAAAAATATCTTCGTAGCCCAGCACCAGCAGCGAACGCACCGGCGGGCTTTCGACCAGCATCGTTTCGGCTTCAAGCACCAGCACGCAGGTGCATTCAGAACCAACCAGGGCGCGGGCGACATTGAATTTGTTTTCCGGCAGCAGTTCCGGCAGGTTGTAACCCGACACGCGGCGCGGAATCTGCGGAAACTCGCGGCGAATCAGCGCCGCATATTTATCTCTGAGCGCGCGCAGCTTCGCGTAAATCTCGCCGCGCCTGCCGCCCGCGCTGATGAGGCGCTGAAGTTCGGCGTCGCTCGTTTCACCCACCTGCATGCGCAGCCCGTCATAAGTCAGGATGTCGAGCGAGGCAATGTTGTCTGACGTGCGCCCGGCGAAGATCGAATGAATGCCGCACGAGTTATTGCCGATCATGCCGCCCAGGGTGCAGCGGTTGTGCGTTGCCGGGTCCGGGCCGAAGGTCAGGTGATGCTGCTCAGCCGCAGCGCGCAAAGTGTCAAGCACGGTGCCGGGCTGCACGCGGGCACGGCGCGTGTCAGGATCGAGCGCCACGACCTGATGCATATATTTTGAAAAGTCGAAGAGCAGTCCGTCGTTGACCGTCTGCCCCGGAATGCCCGTGCCGCCGCCGCGCGCAAAGATCGGCGCGCCGTAATGACGGGCGACCGCGACGGCGTTGATGGTGTCTTCGGCATCGCGCGGCAGCACCACGCCGAGCGGAATCATGCGGTAATTCGAGGCGTCGGCTGAATACATGCCGCGATCAGCCGGGCTGAAACGCACTTCGCCGCGCACGATTGCGCGCAGGTCGCGTTCGAGCGATGCGGCGTCAACGATCAGCAATTCAGTGACGCCTGCGGGCTGCGGTGACTGTTCAGACGAAGGTGGTAATTTGGTTCGAATTGCAACTGCCATAATCAAGACCTCACAAGGTGGGAATAATCATCACAACCTGCACGCACAGGCGTTCAGCCGCGTGGACCGGTCACCGGTGAATGTCCGGACTGATTCATTCCGGCGACCTCCTGGCGATCCGGCGGGAACGCCTGAAAAGCTGACAACTGCCCGGGGCGACGGCTCCGAGCGCGGCGCGCCAGGCTTTTTAACGGCCCGATTTTTTCTGCTGCGCCTGCGGCGGTTCGGTGACGGCCTGACCGGCCCCGGCCTGACCGGGAATTTCGTCGCTGAAATAGAGCCGGCGCGGTTCATGGCCGGTCTGCGGTTCGATGGCAAAGAGCAGGTCGGCCATTTCGTCGGCATGCTCTTCCTCGTTGGCCAGAATCTGCTCCATCAGCAGGCGCGAGGTCGGGTCCTTGTCGCCGAAAAAGCGCACCATTTCGCGGTAGCTTTCGATGGCAATGCGTTCGGCAATCAGATTTTCGCGGATCATATCGGCGAGCGAACTGCCTTCCTTGTATTCGCTGTGACTGTGCAGCGGAAAGACCGCCGGGTTCATCTCCGGTTTGCCGCCCAGTTGTTTGATGCGTTCGGCCAGTTTGTCGGCGTGCGCCTGTTCTTCATTGGCGTGTTCGAGAAACTCTCCGGCGACGGCGGATGAATGGATCCCGGTGGCCATGTGGTAATGAAAACGGTAGCGCAGCACGCAGACCAGTTCGGTGGCCAGGGCTTCGTTGAGAATGGCGATGGCGCGTTCACGATCAAGGCCGTAATCCGGCGTGACCGGGCCGCTTTCAATCTGCTCGCGCGCGCGGTCGCGCAGCTTCTGAATATCAGTTAAGAAACTCATGTTGTCTCCTCCTGTCTCGGTGAATCATTTCAGGGATTGTCTGACAGACACTCATTGCTGAATCAGCAGGTGCAAAATGCATGCCTGAATTCGCAGGGCTTCGGGAATGCGGGTTGCCGTGCAGAGTAGTGTCCCGGCAGGGGGCGTGATGGCAATCATCAGAGCTGCCTGCATCAGACCGAACACCTGTATGCATCTGCTGTCACAATTGCAGACAGGGCGCCTCAGGGGGGCAGTGCAACGACGGAAGAAAGGGAGGTACTTATGCACAGAGAAGACCAGCGACGTGAAGACCGCGAGCGAAGATATGCCGCCGATTACTGGCCGACGCGATTCAGCGATGACCGCGAAGATGAGCGCCGGAGAAGGCCGCCTGACGATTACGACCGCGGCGCAATCGAACGTGCCAGCGATTCGGTGCTGTCGTGGCTCGGCGATGAAGATGCTGAACGGCGGCGACGGCTCGACCGCGCACGTGAAGATTACCCGGAATCCGAAATCAGGCGGGCCGTTGATGGCCCGCTCGCCACGCGCAAGCCTGGCGCTGAGTTCCGTCCGGGAGGCGCGCGTGATGAAGGGCGTCCGGTCGCACTGAATCGGTCCCGCAATCTGGCCGGTCGCGGCCCGCGCGGTTATCAGCGGTCAGATGCGCGCATCTATGAAGACCTCTGTGAACGACTGACCGATCATCAGGAGGTTGATCCGAGCGAGGTTGAGGTCAGCGTCAGCAACGGCGAAGTCACGCTGACCGGCACGGTCGAAAGCCGCTACGCCAAACATCTGATCCAGGATATTGCTGATTCAGTCTCCGGCGTCAGGGAAGTTCACAGCCGCCTGCACGTCAGCCAATACTGAAGGCCGTGCGGAGAGGCTGTCGCACGCCGCCCCGAATCGGCGCGAAACTGCGCCGGGCAGAAGTCGCAGTCTTGATGATACAAGGCTGAAACTGCCTGGCAGGTATTCGTGCAGATTCGGGGCAGATAGTTTTCAGTGCCGTTTTCGGCGAATCCTTCCGGTTTCAATTTCTTCAGTCACAATCCTGCGTGTCCGGGGCAGTCCGCGCGCGTGAGCAGGCGATTCTGCACAGCGGCTGCGGGCGCTCGCTGACGCTCGCGGACTGTGTGGCAACTGTTCTTTGCCGGAAAAAACAGTAAAATGAGTTGGCGTTATTTACCCGTCAGCGGTCTTTCATCAACTTTTATTCATGGTGTTCGTCTGCTACTCTCACACTTTTGAATCGCAGCTTTGAATGCCATTAACAGTTGAGCCAGCAAAAGGAGACACAATGATTATCGGATTGCCCAAAGAGATTAAGGACAATGAATACCGGGTCGGGCTGACGCCAGCCGGAGTCAGGACGCTCAGCGACGCAGGCCAGACCGTGCTGATCGAACAGCACGCGGGGGCGGGCAGCGGGATTACTGATGATGAATACATCAGCGCCGGTGGCCAGATCGTCGGGACGGCTGACGAGGTCTGGCAGCGCGCCGATATGATCGTCAAGGTCAAGGAACCCGTCGGGCCTGAATACGAACGCATGCGCGAAGGCCAGATGCTGTTTACCTATCTGCACCTCGCGCCGGCGCACGAACTGACCCAGGTCATGCTGAAGCGCAAGGTGACGGGCATCGCTTACGAAACCATCACGAATAATGAAGGTCATCTGCCGCTGCTCACTCCGATGTCCGAAGTGGCCGGACGCATGGCGGTGCAGGTTGGCGCGCATTACCTGCAAAAACCCGAAGGCGGTCGCGGCGTGCTGATGGGCGGCGTGCCGGGCGTGCTGCCCGCCAAGGTGGTCATCATTGGCGGCGGGGTCGTCGGCATCAACTCAATCAAAATGGCGGTCGGGCTGGGCGCGCACGTTGTGGCGCTCGACAAGAATCTTGATCGGCTGCGCTACCTGGATGACATTTTCGGCTCGCGCATCAAGACGCTGGTTTCAAATCCTTATACGGTTCAGGATGCCTGTGCTGATGCTGATCTGGTCATCGGCGCGGTGCTGATTCCCGGCGCCGCCGCGCCGATGCTGGTGACGCGCGACATGCTCAGGACGATGCATAAAGGCGCTGTGATTGTGGACGTGGCCGTTGACCAGGGCGGCTGCATTGAAACGACGCATCCGACGACTCACAGCGATCCGACCTTTTATGTTGATGACGTGCTGCATTACTGCGTAGCGAACATGCCCGGCGCGGTGCCGCGCACGTCAACCTTTGCGCTGACCAACGCGACGCTGCCTTACGCCGTAAAGCTGGCCAGCAACGGATTCAAAGCGGCAATCGCAAAGGATAAGCATCTGCGCAACGGCGTGAACACATACAATGGCTGTCTGACCAATCAGCCGGTGGCTGAATCGCAGGGCCTGGAGCATCAGGCCATCGAGTCGCTGATCTGAGCTGGCCGGACGCACGGAAACGAGCAGCGCCTCCCGGCACTTCCGTCTGATAACGAATCAGGTGATTACTGTCAGCAGCGCAATGAGGTGAAGTCAGGCGGGGGCAGTAGCGAATCAGGATCCCTGGTTCAATCAGGTCGGTCAGATCGGCAGTGCCGGGAGCAGATAATGTTGGGCAGGTAATGTTGAGCAGCAGAAGCAGCAGGCATGGCAAAAGGCATCAGGATTATTGAAGTCGAAGCGGAATCACTGGCTGAGGAACTCGAACTTGCGCCTGGTGACAGGGTGTGGACGGTCAACGGGCGGCGGGTGCGCGATGCGCTGGACTTTCGCTTTCTGACGGCTGGCGAGGAGGTCCTGACACTTGAAGTCATCAAGGCGAATGGCGAAGAGTGGCAGGTCGAAGTTGACAAGGATGAAGGCGAACGGTGGGGCGTCGAGTTCGAGCCGATGGTGCCGCGGCAGTGCGGTAACGACTGCATCTTCTGCTTCATTCAGCAGAATCCGGAAGGCGCGCGTCCGTCGCTGTTTGTCCGCGATGAGGACGTGCGCTTTTCGTTTATGTACGGCAACTACTCGACCCTGACGACGATTGCGAAGTCTGAAATCGAACGGGTCATCGAGCAGCGCCTGACGCCGCAGTACGTTTCGGTTCACACGACCGAGCCGGAACTGCGCTCATATATGCTGGGCGTCAACCGCCGCGATGATCTGATGGAAAAGCTGCGGCATTTCATCGAACACGGCATCGAAATTCACGCGCAGGTGGTGCTCTGTCCGACGATCAACGACGGCGCGCACCTGCTCAAAACCATTTACGACCTGGCGGCGCTGCATCCCGGAGTCATTTCAACCGCGATTGTTCCGCTCGGCATCACCGACACGCATAAATACCGCGACCGGCTGGTGCCTGTGACTGACGAATACTGCGCTGAAATCATTGACCTGGTGACGCCGGTGCAGAAAGAGCTGCAGGCCCGGCTGCGGACTCCGTTTGCTTTTCTGGGTGATGAGTTTTATCTGCGCGCGGGGCGTCCTGTGCCGGCTCGTCCGCATTACCGCATCGTGCGCGGCTACGCGGCTGAAGACGCCACCTATCCGCAGATCGAAGACGGCGTCGGGATGGTGCGTCAGTCCCTGGAAGATCATCGCAAACGCCTCGCACAGCTTGCAAAAATGCGCGAACGCGGCGAATTCACGGCAGCGCAGGCGCGGCGCATCCACGGCACGGTGGCGACCGGGCTGCTTTTTTATCCGGCGCTGCGCGAGTCTGTGGCTGAAGTCAATGAACGATTCGGGACGCGCCTGCACGCGGTCGCGGTTGAGAATGTCTTTTTCGGTCGCGG
>CAYWDW010000098.1:0-5628 GCA_964457105.1 uncultured Heliobacteriaceae bacterium | reverse complement strand
GATTCGGGACGCGCCTGCACGCGGTCGCGGTTGAGAATGTCTTTTTCGGTCGCGGGGTGACGGTTGCGGGGTTGTTGTCGGGGATTGATTTCATCACGGCGGCGAAGCAGTTCAAGGGGGATTTCCTGCTGATTCCGCCGGATTGCTGCCGCCAGCCGGATCTGAAATTTCTGGATGGTCTGACGGCGGGCGAGCTTGAAGTGCAGCTTGGCTGGCCGATCAAACGGTCGTGGGCCGAAGTACTCGGTCTGCCGGTGGCCGGTCCGCGCCCGGATTTTCGCTCGTTTTCTCACGATTATGGTGCAGTGACCTCAATCTCCGCCTGAAGCGGCAGCCCCGAATCTGCAAAGATATTCACAGATGGAAATCGCAAAGGAACTCCACACCGATCTCAGCCAGTCCCGGCTCATCGAGCTTTACGAAGCCCGCGAGGAGATACTGAGCCGCGTCCACCCTTCACTGAGCAGCGTTATTGATCTGGATCGTTTCCTGCAGGCGACGGTGAATGAAGTGGGGAAACGCCTGGGGGTTGATCGTGTCAGTATCGTTATGCCGACGCGCGAGGGCGGCTTTCGGGTCAGCTATGAATTCAGGGCCGATGAGCGCCTGCGCTCAGGTGTCGGAGTCAATATCCCTGATTACCTGATTCCGACCGAGCGGATGAAAGACTGGCTGCCGCAGGCCCGGCCTTACGCGGTCAACGACACCGGCGAAGCGCCGATCTGGGTTCGCACGGCCTGTCAGTTGATCGGGACCCGTTCGATTCTGATCGTGCCGTTCGTCTTCAACGATGAACTGCTCGGCGTGATGGGGCTGCACTATTGTTACGGCCCGCACGACTGGACGGAATTTGAGATCGGACTGGTCGGCTGGCTGGCGCAGCAGATCACCATCGGGCTGATTTACACGCGGCTCTATGCCGAGAAGGAAAGGGAAGTCGAAATCACCCGCGTGTTGCTGGAAATTTCCAACGACATCAACACGCGCAACGATTTCAGCGACATTACGGCTTTCGTGATTGACAAGGCGCTCGAACTGCTGCGGGCCGATTACGGCTGCATCGGCGTGCTGGATCTGGCCGACGAGCAACTGCATTTCGAGGAACTGCGCTCACGGCGCGGCTTCGATTTGCGAAAGTCAGTGGAATCGCGTTTTCGCGGGGCGCGTTCGATCCGGCTGCCCGATCACCCGCTGGTGCGCGAGGCGATGGACGAGGGGACTGTGCTGAAGCTGGAATACGCCCGGCAGTCGCCGCTGGCGCGGTATCTGCTCTCGAATCTGATTCGCGGCGAGTCGGCCCTGATTGCGCCGATTGCCGTCAGGGATCGTATTTTCGGGATTGTGGCGCTGGTCTGGCATGCCGAGGCGCGCCGCTTTTCGGATTACGAAACGCAGTTGCTGACGGGCATTTCAACGCAGCTTGGCATTGCGCTTGAAAAAGACCGCCTGGCCGCAGAAGTCATCAGGCTCAAGCGTGAACTGAATGATGTCCGTTCAGGCGAGCGCATCATTGGCTCTTCCGCAAAGATTCGCCGCGTGATTGAAATGGCGCTGTCGGTGGCCGACAGTCAGACGACAGTGCTGCTACAGGGCGAATCGGGGACGGGCAAGGAACTGATTGCGAGCCTCATTCAGTTCAATTCCGGGCGGGTCTCGCGGCCCTTCGTCAAAATCAATTGCGGGGCGATTCCGCAGGCGCTGCTGGAAACCGAACTGTTTGGCCACGAGCGCGGGGCGTTCACCGATGCGCGGTCGCGCCGGATCGGGCGTTTTGAAGAGGCCAACGGCGGGACGCTGTTTCTGGATGAGATCGGCGAAATGAGTCTGGCCGCGCAGGTCAGCCTGCTGCGCGTGTTGCAGGACGGCGAACTGACGCGCGTCGGCGGCACTGAAATCATCAGAACCGATGTGCGCGTGATTACGGCTACCAACAAGGATCTGGAGCAGGAGATTGCCGAGGGGCGCTTCCGGCGCGATCTGTATTACCGGCTGAATGTTTATCCGATTCACCTGCCGCCGCTGCGGGAACGCCCGGAGGATATTTATTCGCTGGTGGCGCATTTCATTGATCATTATCAGCAGCGCAGCGGGCGGCGCGTGCAGGGGATTACGGACCGTGCGCTCAGTATTCTGAAAGGATATGACTGGCCCGGCAACGTGCGCGAACTGGAGAATTGCATTGAACGCGCCGTGATCGTGGCCGCCGGGCGGCTGATTACCGAACACGATTTGCCGGAGCCGATCCGCGCACACGCTTCGGTTGAGCAGAACAGCCTGATTGAATTATCCATTCCGACGCCGATGGATGAAGTGGAACGGCGCGTGATCGAACAGACGCTGATTCACACGAATGGTGACAAGGCGAGGGCGGCCAGGCTGCTGGGCATCGGGCGTAAAACGCTCTATCGCAAGCTCGATCAGTACAAGCCGCACTGAAGATTTTCGCTCCGGCGAGCAGCCTCTGGCATCCGGTCATGGCAGGCAGGCATCAAACACGCGGCCCGCAACAGAATGAAATTTATCAGACCGGGCAGGGGTTCCTTAAATTCCGGCTCAGAGGTTGCAAGAAAGTCGTCATTGAGCGTTCCGGGATGAAACACCAGGCGCGAAAGTGCAGGCTTGAAATGACCTGCCTGCCTGGGCAGCGGATGAGACAGCGGCGCAAGATCATAACTTGATTTTGCCTGCCCTGAAGTCTAAGATTCGTGACCGTGAGGTAGAACATGAAGATATGCCCAACATGTCAGGCAACGTTCCCGGAAGGGTTCCAGTATTGCCCAAATGACACCGAAGCTTTGCTGACGAAAGAAGAATTTACCCGGCAGCGGAAGATCACCCAGCCGGTCGCGCAGGTGCCTGTTTCTCCTGTGGCGCCTGTCTCCAGCCAGTTTACGCAGAAGCTGACCGATCCTGTCACCCGGCTCAGTTCCAGCCCGGTCAATGGCACGACAGGTGAAAGCCAGCCTGGCAAAGGCGAAAGCCAGCCTGGCAAAACTGATGCCGAGTCCGGGAAAACGGCTTCAGCCGCCAGGCCGCAGCCAGCCGCGCCATCCGTCAACGGCACCGGCGGGCTGAGTCTCTCCATTCCCGAACAGGAAAGCCTGCTGGTCAGACTGAGTACAGTTGTGCGCCAGTTTTTTAATGATCTGGGCAAGCCGACTCCGAAGCTGCAGCCGGGCGACGTTGACGGCAGCCGGTTTCTGCTGAATGAAGAATCGCTGTTCAGTCGCGTGCGCAAGGAGGTTGTGCTGGCGCTGAGTGACTTCCGGCGTGATCCGAAAGGATTCATCGTGGAGGTCATCAAGGGCGAAGGTTCAACGAAGCGCCGCAAGCAACTCATGCAGGTCGGCGTCGGCATGGCGATGATCGTTTATGCCTTTGTCTTTACCGCCCTGTTGCTGGTCGCGCTGATTGGCAAGAAGTCCTCGCTCAATGTCAGCGTGGTGAATTACGCCCTGGAGGCGGTGGCCGCCGCAAAAGTGACAATCAGCGAGGCCGACGGGCGTAATACGCTGGAAAGCCTGGCCACGGATGACAAGGGACAGGTCGCCTTCAAACGCCTCGCTCCCGGCAAATATCTTGTGCAAGTTGAAGGCGGGGATTGTGACCGGCGCGAACGCGAGGTCATCATCAAGGGCGGGGAAAACGATGCCGAGTTCAGAATCTGCGGTGAGCAGGTTACGATGACTGAAAACACCGAAGTGGCCAAAGCCGAGAAAGTCCCCAAAGAGATGCAGGGAAAAGGCGGCTTTACCGGTGGCAGCAAGCCGAAGATCGAACAGGCACACGGCGGCGGCGGCGGCGGTCGGGAGAGTCTGACTCCGCCGAGCAAGGGCGTGCCGCCAAAGATGTCCCTGACGCCTCCGATCATTCTGCCCAACCCGGAACCGCCCAAAATCAAGAATTCGACTTTGCAGGTGCCGATGACCGCGCTGGGCGATCCGAATGCGTTGCCAGCCATGAAAGGCCCGATTGGTGATCCGCGCGGAGTCGAAGGGCCGCCCGCTCCAGGGCCGGGAACCGGCGGCGGAATGGGGACGGGCAGCGGAACAGGCGCTGGCTCAGGTGAAGGCGGCGGTGTCGGTCCCGGTCGCGGAATGAATGCCGGGGGCGGTGATCCCAGCATGGGCGGCGGAAGAGGCACAGGCGGATCAGGTGGCCTGATCCCCTACGGCCAGCTCAGTACCAGGCCGGTGCTGCTCCACAAGGAGAAAGCAAGATATACAGAAGAAGCTCGTCAGAACAAGATTCAGGGAGCTGTTGTGCTGAGCTTTATTGTGACAGCCGATGGCTCGGTTCGTGACATCAAGGTGGTGCGCGGACTGCCCGATGGTCTGACTGAATCAGCCATTGACGCCGCCAGAAAGATGAAATGGAAGCCCGCCACCAAGAACGGAGAACCGGTAGCCACCAGGCTCAGCAATGTTGAGTTCTCCTTCAATATCTATTGATCCTGCCGGGTCATCGAAGGCGAGCAAAAGGCCGCATCGTTCAGGGATGCGGCCTTTTCTCTGGTGAAATTCCGTCAGGGTTGACGCTGCTGTGAGTGGCTGGTAATATCCGCCTTCACTTGCTGAAGCACTCTCCGCAGCAGGTTTTCTTTCTGAATTATTTGGCAGGGCCGTTAGCTCAGTTGGTAGAGCATCTGGCTTTTAACCAGAGGGTCGCTGGTTCGAGCCCAGCACGGCTCATTCGTCACCCCGGCAGGTTCAGTCTTATCCTTCAGATCAGTAAGCAGTCATCTCACCAGCCTTTCATTCCGGTAATAAGTAGTTCTTCTCCACCAGCATTGCCAGGGCCTCCAACTGGTCGAACTCGAACTGCGGGATGGAGAGGCCGTCACGCTGTGTGCCGACCAGCGCAATGACTGCGTCAGCAAGCTTCACCCGCTCATCTTCAAGCCGCGCGCAACTCGTGACCAGAATCTTTGGATGCGGTTCCCAACTATAGCCTTCGGCCAGCAGGATGTCGGCATCGCACACATAGTGCGCGCAGATTTGTTCCAGCGTGGGTGGCTGCGCAGGCGTGACGACCACGCCAAGCTGACGCCGATTCGACATAATCGCCGTCACTGCACCCGCCTGTTTGTGCTGCCACGAATCCTTGCCTTCGACATCAAGTTGAAAGCTGTCGTGACAATGCTTGGCCGTTGCCACGCGATAGCCGCGCCGCGTGAGCGCCGCGATCAGGCCGGTCACACAACGTGTCTTCCCGGCATTGGAATAGCCGACAACGGTGATAATTGGAATGCTGTCAGTCATGACTTCCTTTCTTCATGAATTCGCAGTCTGCGTTTCCTGCCCTCGGCTCAGTCGCCACCTGTTGATGAAACCGATCAGGCGCTTCACAAGCGTATAAAGCAACCCCGCAAAGGCGCCCACCCAGGCCGCCAGCGCGACGTAGATGAAATAGCGCGGAATCACCAGCAGAAACTCCAGCTCCATCGCCCGGGCCATCTGAAAAGTGCAGACAGTGTACATGCCCAGCGGGAAGACGGCCCCCCAGTAGAGCGGATCGTATCTGAGCGGGAAGCGCTGATGCAGATAGCGCCACAGGCCCAGGACCACCAGCATCGGGATCCACCACGTCCCGGTCGCCCAGAAAAAGATCGTGAACCCTTTCAGGAAA
>CAYWDW010000097.1:0-11290 GCA_964457105.1 uncultured Heliobacteriaceae bacterium | reverse complement strand
GGCGCGCGCCCAACTGCTGTTAATGATTTCGGCCAGTTCAT
Organism: uncultured Heliobacteriaceae bacterium; assembly: GCA_964457105.1. Classification (GTDB taxonomy): domain Bacteria; phylum Acidobacteriota; class Blastocatellia; order RBC074; family RBC074; genus DASRDU01. Next base: position 11,249 of record CAYWDW010000097.1, on the reverse strand, counting down.
CGGAAATATCCAGACACCATTTGTCGCGCCAGCGGTCGTCAAACCATTGCTGCAATTTTCGGCAGGCGTCGTGATCGAGCACGTCAACATTCAATTCGCCCTGTTTGGAAAGTCCGGCGAGGGTCAGGTTGCTGCTGCCGACGAAACCGATGCTGGGGTTGTTCAGATCGTGGCGGTGCAGCAAATACAGTTTGGCGTGGAGCGGATGGCGCAGAAAAAGTTTGACGATGAGTTTGCGAGTTTTGAGTTGATCGCTCAGCCGCCGCAACGCCGCTTCGTCCTGATTGGTTGGCGCGCCGTAGGTCAACTGCTCGCGGAATCCTTCAGCCATGCGGCGGCGCAGACGGATGGCGAGGGCGTTGTCAATTGCGCCCGCGTTGCCGTCAGCATTGGTCAGGCTGAGCGCCTGGCGCAATTCTTCCTGCGGCGCGGGCTGCATGCCGATCAGTAAACGGCAACGTTGTTCGCCACTCGGCCATTCTTCGATGAATTCGTCCAGTTGTTTCCACCCGCGCAGGTTGAAATAGCCGACGCAAAAATCGGCGCGTTCGGATTGGCGCAGGGTTTCGCGCAGAAATGGCAGTAAGGAGGTTTCGATATTGTCGAAAATTCTGGGCATAACCTGAATCAAGCCGCACAACATTTTTCAGTTGCGTGTACGGCAAAAGGCGCGAGTTCAGGATGCGAGCGCCCGGGCTTTGGACCCTTGTCATTACCCAAACTTTTGCACGAAATGTGCGGTTTGGTTTTCAGCCCGCGAAGGCGGGTGGCAGAAGATAGCCCAGGGTGGAGCGCGTTGCGCGCGGAACCCTGGGAACATTGGCGATTATGCGTCAAGCCCGCGAAGGCGGGCGGCAGAAGGTTGTCATTCAAGCAATGTCTGTCGCCCACTGCGTGGGCTGGAAAATCAATGTTGCAGACGACCTGGGGTTCCGGCTGACGCCTTCACCCCAGGCTTTATTCTTCCGCCCGCGTTCGCGGGCGGAAATCCGCGTTCCACATTTCGTAAAAAATGTGGGTCATGACCAGGCTTTACGGTTGCCGCCCGCGTTCGCGGGCTGAAATCGTGCAAAGTTTGGGTAATGACAAGCTTTGGACCTCGGGGCGCTCGCTCACGCTCGCGTACTGTAGCAGTGTCTCAATGTTGCCTGTCCTGATTTAGCCGAGCTTCAGATGTTTTCTGAGCGGCAGGTCGCGGATGCGTTTGCCTGTGGCCGCAAACACTGCGTTGCAGATCGCCGGGGGAATCGGCGGGACGCCGGGTTCGCCGACTCCGGCGGGCGGCGCGTCGCTTGAAACCAGATGCACCTGAGTTGCAACCGGCGCTTCGTTGATTCGCGCGACCTGGTAATCGTGGAAGTTCGATTGCTGAATCTCTCCGCCCGCAGCCGTGATTTCGCTCAGCAGCGCGATGCTCGCGCCAAAGACTGCCGCGCCCTCGAACTGATTTTTGACGCGATCAGGGTTGATGATCCGGCCGGCGTCAACTGCCGTGACGACGCGCGGGATGCGCACCCTGCCGTTGTCGTCAACAACGACTTCGACGACCGAGGCAACGTAGCTGAAAAAGCTCCAGTGCGCGGCGATGCCGAGGGCGTGGCCTTTCGTCGCCTTGAATTTCGCCCAGCCGGATTTTTCAGCGGCGAGTTCGATGACGTTGCGCAACCGTCCAGTGTCGAGCGGGAATTTTTCAGCCATTGCGCCGCGCTGACCAAGGTCAACTTTGCGCGGCGCGCCGAGCAGGTCCAGCAGGTATTCGACGCGATCACGACCGGCCAGCGCCGCCAGTTCATCGGCGAACGAATGGACGCCGAAAGCGTGATAAATATTCGACACCGAACGCAGCCAGCCGATGCGGACGTGCGCCTGCGCCGGGCCGTTTTCGGCGCGATGATTGGGAATGTCAAAAGGCACATTCGTCCAGCCCATGCTTAATTCAAAGCCCTGGCCGGCGCGTGTGGCGGGATTGAACATCGCGCCGATTGAGGGGAACGCCGAACGTTGCAGCCACGCGGTCGGACGGCCTTTGTCATCCACGGCGGCTTTCAGATACATCGCGGCGACGGCGTGATAATAGTCAAAGCGAATGTCGTCTTCGCGGCTCCAGGTAACTTTGACGGGCTTGCCGACGGCCTTTGAGAGCAGCGCGGCTTCAGCGCAGTAATCGGGTTTCGATTTGCGCCCGAAGCCGCCGCCAAGCAGCGTGACGTGGCATTCGACATTCTTTTTATCAATGCCGAGCGCGGCGGCGACGGTGTCCTGCACATCCTGCGGGTTCTGCGTGGCGGCGTGAATCAGGACTTTGCCATCGCGGAAATCAGCCACTGCGGCGGGCGGTTCCATCGGCGCGTGTGCGAGGTGCGGAACGTAATATTCGGCTTCGTGCGTTGTGCCGCCTTTGGCAAATTCGGCGTCAACGTCGCCGATGTTGCGCGCCACTTTTTGCGGCTGACGCACGGTTTCAAGCAGCGCCTGTTTGTATTTCGCCGAATCGTAGCCTGCGTTTTCGCCCGCGTCCCATTCGACTTTGAGTTTCTCGCGGCCCTTCATCGCGGCCCAGGTGTTGTCGGCAATCACAGCGACGCCGCCGAGCGGTTTGAACTGATACGGCGGTTTGAGTTCGGGAATCACGACGGTCTGTCGCACGCCGCGCACTTTCTTCGCTTCGGCGTCGTCGTAAGTTTTCAGTTTGCCGCCAAAGACCGGCGCGTGTTCGATGGAGGCGTAAAGCATGCCCGGCATCTGCGCGTCCACGCCGAAGGTGCCTTTGCCCGCGCAGATGTCGTCGCGGTCAATGGTCGGAAGGTCCTTGCCAATGTAGCGATACTCAGCCGGTGATTTGAATTTCAGCTCATCCTTTTTCGGCACGGCCTGCTTTGCCGCGAGCGCCGCAAGGGCACCGTAACCAAGTTTGCGTTTGCTCTTTGCGTGCACGACCTGGTGATTCTGCGCCCGGCATTCAGTTGCGGGCACGCCCCATTTTTCAGCGGCGGCGCGTTCAAGCATCAGTCGCGCGGTGGCTCCGGCTTCGCGCATCGCGTCGTAAAAATCGCGGATCGAACACGAGCCGTCCGTGTTCTGCGATCCATACTTTGCGTCGCCGATGGCCTGCTCGATGGTGACGCGCGCCCAGTCGGCGTCGAGTTCATCGGCCAGCACCGCCGGCAACACGCTGCGAATGCCCGTGCCCATTTCCGAACGATGCGCGACGATGATGACCGTGCCGTCGGTTTCAATGCCCAGATAAACGCCCGGATGCCAGGCGGCGCCATCGGCTTTGCGGCCTGCGGCCAGAGCCTCAATCGGCAACAGGCGCGCGCCGAGCACGAAGGCGCCGGCTGAAAAAAGATTGCCCAGAAAAGTGCGACGAGTGACCAGTTCGATTCGGTTCATGGCTGCGCCTCCTTATGCTTTCTGACTGGATGCCTGTTTGATGGCCTGCCGGATGCGCTGATAGGTTCCGCAGCGGCAGATGTTGCCTTTCATCGCGGCATCAATGTCGGCATCGGTGGGCGCCGGTTTCTGTTTGAGCAGCGCGGCGGCCTGCATGATCTGCCCGCTCTGGCAGTAGCCGCATTGCGGTACGTTGTGCTGTTTCCAGGCTCGCTGCACCGGATGGTCGGCTTTGGCGCTGAGGCCTTCGATGGTGACGACCTCTTTGCCATCCACGTTTTTCATCGGCGTCTGGCAACTGCGCACCGCCGCGCCGTTCAGATGAATCGTGCAGGCGCCGCAGAGTCCCGCGCCGCAGCCATATTTGGTGCCGGTCAGTTGCAGTTCATCGCGCAGGAACCACAACAAAGGCATCTCCGGCTCACCGTCGAACTGACGGCTGACGCCATTCACTTTCAGCTTGATCATTGGTTTGCTCCCGGATGTCTGGTTTGGTGAAGTTGATAATGTTTCGTCCGGCGAAATGATACAGCCGCAGGCCGGATGGAGAGATGGGAGATGGGAGACAGGGAGATGGGAGATGGGAGATGGGAGATGGGAGAAAAAACAGGTGAACAAGCCTCTGGTTATCTTTACTTCCTGTCCTCCCATCTCCCATCTCCCTGTCTCCCCGTCTCCCCGTCTCCCTGTCTCCCCGTCTCCTTATCTACTGATTCTTCCAGGCGTCGGCTTCGATGACGACTTTGGTGGTCATCTCTTTGCCGTCAACTGAAAGCTTCAACAGGTACGTGCCGGGTTCGAGCGCGGGGCCGGCGAAGGCAAAGCGTCCGCCGCGACCCTGACCAGCGGGCGGCTGACCGGCAGGCGGCTGGCCGGGTTGTGCGCCGGGCGGCTGATTACTGCCCTGCGGGTTTTCAGCCGCCTGCGGACCGCCGGGGCCGAATCCGGCAGGGCGTGGCGGCGGATCGCCGCGCAGGTTCCATTGCACGCGGTTGATGCCCGCTGCCTTTGTGCCGGTGAGATTGCGGACGACCTTGCCGGTGATGTCGCTGATGGTCACTTTGACTTCGCCGGACGGAGCCGATTTCAGGAAGTAGCTGATCGCGGTTCCAGGCGGCGGGTTCTGGCCCCTGAAAACTTTGGCGCCACCGGCTGAACGGCTCAGCGTCAGATCGTTGAGCCATTGCACGCCGGGCCGCACGTCAAACAGGTGCGCGTCAGCGAGCAGAACTTTTTCGCTGAGCTGCTGGAGCGGTGTGATGTCGTCGCAGATGTAAATGCCGCGCCCGTGCGTGCCTGCAATCAGGTCGTGGTCGCGCGGGTGAATCAGAATGTCATCTACTCTGACAGTCGGCAGGCCGGTCATAAACTTCTTCCACGCTTTGCCGCCATCGAGCGACACGAACAGGCCGAACTCAGTGCCGGCAAACAGCAGGTCTTTATTTTTCGGGTCTTCACGAATCACGTTGATGTTGCCGTGCGGCAGATTGCCCGTCACCGATGACCACGTGGCGCCGTAATCGCGCGTGACAAAAGCATACGGCCTGAGGTCGTCGTTGCGGTGATTGTCAATCGTGACGTAGCAGGTGGCGGCGTCGAAGTGCGAAGGTTCGACGCGCGAAATCTGCACGTAACCAGTCGGCGCGCCGCTGATGTTTTTCATCACGTTCGTCCACGTCACGCCGTCATTACGGCTGAGTTGCACGTTGCCGTCATCGGTGCCGACCCACAGCACGCCGGGCAGCACGGGCGATTCGGCGACGGTCGTGATGACGCTGTTGTTGGCGTAACCGTCGTGCTTGCTCGCCATCGGCGCTTTGCCGTCCACGCCCATAATCGGCAGCGTCGAGCGGTCAATCTGCTTTGTCAGATCGGGGCTGACAAACGTCCACGTATCGCCGCGATCCAGCGATTTGAACAGCCGGTTGGCGCCGGTATAAAGCGTGCGCGGATTGTGCGGTGAAAGCAGGATTGGCGTGTTCCAGTAAAAACGATACTGCTCGCCCACCGGCGGCGCGGGCACGATGTTGCTTTGCATCTGATTGCCGCCAAAACCGCCGCCCTGCATCATCATCATCATCTGCATCTGCTCAGGCTGTCCGCCCTGGGTCGGCTGATTCTGCTGCATCGGGCGCACGGTCGGCATCGTGATTTGCGCTGATGACTGCGCTGATACATTCGGCGGTGTGGCCGGGGGCTGTTCAGGATTCGGCGCTGACTGCCGCGCCATCGGGCCGCGCGGACGCTGCGCCGCACGCGGGCGAATCGAGCGGCTCTGTCCGGTGCGCAGGTCGAGCCGCTGCATGGCTCCGTTCTGCGATTCGGCGTAAATGATGTTGTGATCGGTCGGGTCGTTCAGCGTGTAAAAACCATCGCCGCCGCCTATGCGGAACCAGTCGGCATTGGTGATGCCTGCCGCCGCGCCGCCGCCGCCACCGCCGCCCATGCGCACGGCGCTCGGCCCGCACCAGCTTCCGTTGTCCTGCAAGCCGCCGCAGACGAAGTAAGGCCTGCGCAGGTCGGCTGACACCGCGTAAAACTGCGCCGCCGGAATCGTGTTGACGAATTCCCACGTGTCGCCCTGGTCATAGCTGACGTCGAGGCCGCCGTCGTTGCCGACGATCAGGTTGTGGCTGTTTTTCGGATTGATCCAGATGGCGTGATGATCGCTGTGCGCAAGGCCCTGCACGTTTTTGAAGGTTTTGCCGCCGTCGGTTGATTTCGTGAAATTCAGTCCGCCGGTATACACGATCTCAGGGTTGTTCGGATCAACGCGAATCTTGCTGTAATACATCGGGCGGTTGTTGTTGTTGCTGACCACGCGCCACGTTTTGCCCTTGTCGTCCGAGCGCCAGATGCCGCTCTTTTTCGGATCGGGCGGACGGTTCGAGGCCGGCGCGAGGCCCATCGCTTCGGCGCGTTCCTGCATCGCCTGTTGCATGGCCTGCGGACTCGGCTGGCCTGGCTGCCCGCCGGGCGTCTCTTCAGGCACGCCCGTGCCGTTGCTCGCGCCGACTTCCATCTGCGCGTAAATCACATTCGGATTCGAGCGCGCCAGATCAATGCCGATGCGGCCAAGCAGGCCTTCGGGCAGGCCGCCGCCCTCGATTTTCGTCCAGGTCTTGCCGGCATCGTTTGTTTTCCAGAGCGCGCTGCCGGGGCCGCCGCCATTGAAGCCCGAAGGCGTGCGCCGCCGCTGATACGACGCGGCGTAAAGAATCTTCGGGTCCACCGGATCAATCACCAGATCGGTGAACCCGGTGTTTTCATCAATGAATTTGACGAGGTTCCAGCTTTTGCCGCCGTCAGTAGTTTTGTAAATGCCGCGTTCCTGATTCGGCCCGAACAGGTGGCCGAGCGCCGCGACATAGACCGTGTTGGCGTCCCTGGGATCAATGACGACGCGGGCGATGGTCTGCGTCTCTTTCAGCCCCATATTCGTCCACGTTTTGCCGCCGTCGGTTGATTTGTAAACGCCATCGCCGAAACTCGAACTCTGCCGATTGTTCGGCTCGCCCGTGCCGATCCAGACGATGTTCGGATCGGTCTGACAGACGGTCACGTCACCGATGGAATGCGTCGAGTAAGTATCAAAGACCGGCTCGAAGGTCGTGCCGTTGTTGATGGTCTTCCACAGTCCGCCGGTCGCAAAGGCGACGTAAAAAATCGAGGGGTTGCTGTCAACGCCCGCGATGTCATCAATGCGTCCGCCCATACTGGCCGGGCCGATTGAACGCCAGACGAATCTTTGCAGCAGCGGATCATCAGACTGATTGACAGGAGGCTTTGAGGGCTGTTGTTCCTGCTGAAACGGCGACTGCGCCAGCCCTGGCAGCGGGGCACACAGCAGGCACAGCGCCAGCATCCACACGGTCGGTTGACGCCGAAAGCGTACTTTCCCTTGCATGGCAACGATCCTTTCCAGAGTTGAGGAGTGAAACTGCGCGAATGAATGGTGTCCCAGCAGCGATCATCAAAGCACAGACCGCACAAACGCGCCAGTCCTGGCGGGTGTCCGTCAGGTTTTTGCGACGCGCGCCGTCGCCTCCGCGATTGAGCGCGCGGCCAGCAGCGGCTGATTAATTCAAAGGGCAATGAGTTGCGATCAGGTCACAAGTCGGGCATTATCCTGCCCGCTCACATCTGTTTCAGTAACCCGGCGAGTGCCTGGCTGAAGCGATCATCTGCTAACCCAACGCCTGCTTTGCCGAAGCGACCATCTTCAGATGGATCACGTTCGCGGCGGTAAAGTTTTCTCCCAGGGATCAACTATGCATCGTCTGACTTTGTTTCTGGCAGCCATCTTATTTGCATCTCTCCTGAGCGGGTCTGCGTCTTCACAGCGCCGGTCTTTGCCCGCGAAAGACCGCATGGTGATTGTGATCAGTCTGGACGGCTTTCCCGCCCGGAGCTTTACCGATCCGACGCTGCCAACCCCGACGCTGCGGCGTCTGGCGCGCGAAGGAGCCATGGCCGCAGGCATGACTGTCTCGAACCCGGCGGTCACCTGGCCGAATCACACCAGCATGATCACCGGCGTCCACCCGGAAAAGCATGGCGTGCTGTATAACGGCATCCTCGTTCGCGGCGATCATCAGACGCCTCCCAAAGTAGAACCCTGGCGCGACAAAAAAGAGATGGTGCGCGTCCCGACGGTTTATGACCTCGCGTACAAAGCCGGACTGACCACCGCGCAGGTGGACTGGGTTGCGATTCAAAATCCGGGAACGATCACCTGGGAGTTCCCGGAACGCCCCACAGTTGGCGGCGCCATCGAAAAAGAGATGATCGCCGCAGGCCTGTTGACTGAAACGGAGGTGAAGGACTTCAACAAAAACAATTCTGTCTGGCGCGACCAGGTCTGGACGAACGCCGCCATTCACATCATCACAAAGCACAGGCCGAACCTGATGCTGTTCCACCTTCTGAATCTGGACTCCGTGCATCACCGGTACGGCCCTGGAACCATGGCCGGCCTGACCGCGCAGGCTTACATTGACACTCGCGTCGCTGAGTTGTTCGACGCCCTCAGGGCCGCGAATTTACTGGAGCGGACGACGATCCTGATTGTTTCCGATCACGGCTTCAAAACAGCCCGGCGCACGATCAAGGCGAACGCGGCGTTGCGACAGTTGGGATTGTTGCAGGCAGAAGGCAGTAAGATTTCAGGCGACGCTTATGTCGTTCCCGAAGGCGGGACGGCGATGGCTTATGTCCTGAACCCTGAAAACCGGCAGCGGCTGATCCCGCAAATGAAAGACGCCTTTCTGAAACTGGAAGGCGTGGAGCGCGTGCTTGAGTCGGCGGAATTTCACAGCTTCGGCCTGCCTGTGCCGGCAGAAAACAATCAGATGGCCGATCTCGTTCTCGTCGCCAAAGACGGCTACAGCTTCAATGGCTCAGCGGCGGGCGAGCCGGTCGTCAATATTACTGAAGGAATCAATCCGGGAAATCACGGCTATCTCAGCACCGATCCGGAAATGAACGCGATCTTCATCGCCTGGGGCTACGGCATTCAGGGCGGCCAGCGGCTGGGCCTGATCAATAACGTGGATGTCGCGCCGACCATCGCGGCCCTGCTCGGCCTGCGCCTGGAAGGGATCAGCGGCCAGCGGCTGGATGCAATTCTGAAGCTGCCGGAGACAGCGCGGCAGTAAATGTCAGCAAAAGCAATCCGCCACAGCTCTCCGGTTCGCGCTGAAATGCGCACACTTTCCGGGAGTTGCTTTTACTTCAATACGCCGACTTTCAGATGCGAACTCAGCCGGGCCGAGTGATAAATGCGCTGCGTGGCTTTCTGAAAGTCGGCAGCGGTGGCGTGATAGATGTCCACAAACTTCTGCGGATTGCGATCCACGAGCGGAAAACACGAACTCTGCACCTGCACCATGATTTTATGGCCTGCCCGGAAGGTGTGATGCACATCCTGCAAGGCGAATTTCACTTCCTGAGGCTTGTTCGGCACCAGCGGTTCAGGCCGTGAAAAGCTGTGACGAAACTTTGCGCGCATGACTTCGCCGCGCACCAGCATCTGAAAGCCGCCCATCCTGATGGTGCGCCCGGCAAGCTGCTGGTCCGGTTCAGTGTCAGGGTAAACGTCAATCAGTTTGACAATGAAATCAGCATCAGTGCCGGTCGTTGCAATGAACAGGTCCGCCGTCAGCGGCCCGGCCAGCGTCACGTCGGCGCTGAGCGGCGCTGATTCGTAAAGAAGCACGTCAGGCCGCCGCGCGGCGAAGCGCTGATCTTCGATCATGTAAGTTGTGCCGCGCTCTTCGCTGATCGTGTTTGAATAAGGCACAGGCCGCTGCGGGTCGCTGAGGTATTCATCGAATGATTCATTTGTCGCCGTCGGCGCATCGAATGACAACCTGCCGTTCGGCTGAAAGTACAGGTTGCGCGGTTCGGCATTTTTCGGCGGCCACTCGTCGAACGACTTCCATTCATTCGCGCCGGTGCGAAAGGCCCAGGCTTCGGGCAGCTTCAGTTCGCCTTTGCCTTTGAGATGAAAGTTGAAAAACGGCAGCTCGACTTTTTCCCGATACCACTCGGAGGTGTTGGCCTCGAAGCTGATGCTGCCAAGCGCATTGCCGGGGCCGTTCGCCCAGCAGCCGTGACACCACGGCCCCATCACCAGATTATTGACGGTCCGCGGATTGTTCTTTTCGATGGTCTGATAAATGTGCAGCGGGCCGTACAAATCCTCGGCATCGAACCAGCCGCCAACGGTCAGCACGGCGGGCGTGACCTTGTTCAGATGCGGCAGCACGTTGCGCGCCTGCCAGAATTCATCATACGTGCCGTGCTGCATGACATCGTTCCAGTATTTGTTCTGCCCCTTGAAATACTGCTGCTGCGCGTTCGCCACCGGGCCGAGATTCAGAAAGAACTGCCAGGCGTCGTTCGGCGTCATATCGAAATTTCTGAACTGATTCGCGGTCGGTTGCGGGCGCGGCATGCCGAAAAACTGATTGAAGGTGAAAGAGTCAAACACGAAGAACGCGCCGTTGTGATGATCGTCATCGCCCAGAAACCAGTCGGCAATCGGCGCCTGCGGCGAGGCGCATGTGAGCGCCGGATGCGGGTCGTGCAGCGCGGCGGCGACGTAAAAGCCCGGATACGAAATGCCCCACATCCCGACGCGCCCGTTGTTGTTGGGAATGTTTTTGACAAGCCAGTCAATCGTGTCGTAAGTGTCGCTCGCTTCGTCAATGTCACGACGGCTTTTCTTGTGCGGCACGAAAGGGCGCACGTCTTCAAATTCGCCTTCAGAGAGAAAGGTGCCGCGCACGTCCTGATAGACGACGATGTAACCTTCCTGCGCGAGCGGCAGCGACGGCGCGATGGCGCGGCGATACTGCTCAGGCCCGTAAGGCCCGGCGCTGTAAGGCGTGCGTTGCAGCAGAATCGGATACGCCTGCGAAGTGTCTTTCGGCGCATAAATCACGGTGTAAAGCTTCACGCCGTCGCGCATCTGAATCTGATGTTCGGATTTGTTGTAGTGCGCTTTGACATCGAACGGCGCGGCCTGCTGCGCCTGCAAGCGATGCGAAAGACTGAACGGAGACAGCGCCACGCCGAGCAGCGCACAGAAGAAAAAAGTCCTGCTGAGTTTCATGCAATCAATCCCGTGAAGAATAAAGATGGTGTCAGCCTGTCGGCGCCTGAAGCGATGACAGACCGGCACACACTAGCAGAACTGTCAGGCGTGATTCAAACGGCGGGTTCAGGTCAATATGCCATTGCGTGCCGGGTCCAGTACGCGAGCGTGAGCGAGCGCCCCGGCACGGCGGACCGGGCGCGGGCGGCGACCGCCGGGAGCCGGGCCCGGCCGTGGTTGAGGTCCAGCCCAAGGG
>CAYWDW010000096.1:0-11402 GCA_964457105.1 uncultured Heliobacteriaceae bacterium | reverse complement strand
GCACCGACTACAATAATGCCGATAATAATCGCCGACAGTACGCTGAGGCTGCGGACCAGCAGGCTGGCCGGAAGCTGAAGCGAATTGTACGAAAAGCGATTGAGCATAAGCCTGATGAAAGTAGCTGGTCTTGATAAGGTTCGCAGGTGCTTCGTTGAAGCGAGCGCATTATAGTCATCGCCCTCAGACTCGTCCACTAAATAATCGTAACCAGAAGATAAATTCTCTTTATACCCTCTTTATAATGCGGCACACCCACCTATGCGTTACCGGCGCTCGCCCTGGCAGCTTTGCCGCGAATGATTTCACCGATGGCAGTGGTGCTGATCTGTTTCGGCTGACTCTTCAGATCAGCCGTGCCGTAACCTTCGGCCAGCGTTTCGCTGATGGCGGCTTCAAGCGCCCGCGCTTCGCGTTCAAGTTTGAAGCTGTGTCGCAGCATCAGGGCGACTGACGCAATGGCGCCGAGCGGATTGGCGATGCCCTTGCCGGCAATGTCCGGCGCCGAGCCGTGAACGGGTTCATACAATCCGACTTTGCCGCCAATGCTCGCCGACGGCAGCATGCCAAGCGAGCCGGTCAGCACGGCAGCTTCGTCGCTGAGAATGTCGCCGAACAGATTTTCGGTCACGATCACGTCATACGCCGTCGGGCGCGTCACCAGCGCCATCGCGCAACTGTCAACGTAACCGTGTTCGAGTTGCACATCGGGATAATCAGCGGCGACTTTGATGACCACCCGGCGCCAGAGCTGCGATGATTCCAGCACGTTAGCCTTGTCAATCGAATGCACCTTCTTCTTTCTGCCGCGCGCAATTTCAAAGGCCACGCGCGCCACGCGCTCAACTTCGGGCGCGGTGTAAACCATCGTGTTGAGGCCGCGCTCGTCGCTGATTTCACGCGGTTGTCCGAAATAAGCGCCGCCCATCAGTTCGCGCACGATCAGCATATCGGTGCCGCGCACGATCTCAGGCTTGAGCGGTGAAGCGCCGATCAGCGGTTCGTGCAGAAACGCCGGGCGCAGGTTGGCAAAGACACCCAGGCCCGCGCGCAGACCGAGCAGCCCGGTTTCGGGTTTTAGTTTCGGCGGGTTGTTGTCGTACTGCGGCCCGCCGACGGCGCCCAGAAAAACGGCATCGCTCGCCAGGCAGGCTTGCAGAGTTTCATCGGGCAGCGGAACGCCAGCCGCATCGAGCGCCGCGCCGCCGATCAGATGAGACTGAAAAGTGAATTCGTGGCCGAAGGTCCCGGCAATCGTTTCAAGACAGGCGACCGCTTCGCGCGTGACTTCAACGCCGATGCCGTCGCCGGGGAGCGTGACAATGTGTGCGTGCATAAAAGAATCCAGCAGGAAGGCGAAAACACACGAAAGACCTCACAGCGACAATCCCGCCTTTGTGTTTTTTCGCCGGGGTTTTATTTATCTTCAGGCAGCGGACTGGCCACTGAAACTTCATCCGGTGTGCCGATGGAACCGCGCCGCGCTTTGGCATACAGCGCCTTGTTGACGGCGTTGAGATAGGCGCGCGCGCTGGCATCAACGACATCGGTGCTGGCGGCTTTGCCGGTGTATGACACGCCTTCAAATTCGACGTGCGCGAAAACCTCGGCCACCGCATCAGTCCCCTGCGTGATGGCGCGCACGGTGTAATCCATCAGGCGGCCCTGAATGCCGGTGATCTTGTCAATCGCGGCGTAGACCGCATCCACCGGGCCATCGCCGATGGCCGAATCGGTCTTTTCACCCAGATCATCGGCCAGCGTGACGAGCGCTGTGGCCAGCTTCGCCGTTCCGGCAGTCGCCTGAATGGCGCGAATCTTCCAGGCTTCGGGAATGTGCGCGATGCCGTCCTGCAAAATCGCCATCAGGTCTTCTTCAAAAATCTCTTTCTTCTGATCGGCAAGTTTGGTGAACAGCTTGTAGGCCTTGTCGAGTTCGGGGCGCGAGAGCGTGTAGCCCATCTCCTCGTACTTCTTGTTCAGCGCGTGACGGCCCGAATGCTTGCCAAGCACGATGCTGTTGGTTTTCACGCCCACCGATTCGGGCGTCATGATTTCGTAGGTGATGCGGTTTTTCAGGACGCCGTGCTGATGAATGCCGGCTTCGTGCGCGAAGGCATTCTTGCCGACGATGGCCTTGTTCGGCTGGACCAGCACGCCGGTGATATTTGAAAGCGCCTGGCTGGAGCGAAACAGTTCTTCAGACACGATGCCATTCTGAAACGGCATCAGGTCTTTGCGCACCCGCATCGCCATCACGACTTCTTCGAGCGAAGCGTTACCGGCGCGTTCGCCGATGCCGTTGATCGTGCATTCAATCTGCCGCGCTCCGGCGGCGACGGCGGCCAGCGAATTGGCGACCGCGAGGCCAAGATCGTTGTGGCAATGCACGCTGATCGTGGCGCGGTCAATGTTGCGCACGCGCTGGCGCAGCGTATTGATGATCTGCGTGTATTCTGACGGGATCGTGTAACCCACCGTGTCGGGAATGTTGACGACCGTCGCGCCTTCCTCAATCACGGCTTCAACCACCTGGCAAAGATAATCAAGGTCGCTGCGGGTCGCGTCTTCGGCAGAAAATTCGACATCGTCTGTGAAGCTTTTAGCCATGCGGACCGCCCGGCTGGCCATCTCGAGTACTTCCTCGCGGGTCTTTTGCAGCTTGTATTGAAGATGAATGTCGGAGGTGGCGACAAAGGTATGAATGCGCGGGCGAGCGGCGTCAGACAAGGCTTCCCAGGCGCGTTCGATGTCTTCGCGGGTTGTGCGGCAGAGCGCCGCGATGATCGGACGGCGGCAGGTTCTGGCCACTTCGCGCACCGCGGCGAAATCATCATCCGAAGCAATCGGAAACCCGGCTTCGATAATATCCACGCCGAGCGCATCAAGCTGACGCGCCAGGCGGACTTTTTCTTCCAGATTCATGCTGCAGCCCGGCGACTGTTCGCCATCGCGCAGTGTCGTATCGAAAATCGCTACACGCTCAGTACTCATTCGTTCTGTTCTCCTGACATTGGTGGCTGGCAGCGTTTCGCGCTCTGCTGCTTCAGGATGACTCGCGCTGATGGCTGCAGCCTCCGGCTTTCATCATCAGTTTCGGGTCAGCTTAGCACTTGCCAGCGGATGCGAATAGTTTATAATTCTTACCGATTCATAAAAGCTATTTATCACAGGAGTCAGCCCAGGAGCAAGCTGAAGTTGCAGGAGGAATCAATCATTGGATCTGTCACAACTGGAAATATTCCTGAGCATCGCGCAGGAAAAGAGCTTTTCACGCGCCGCCGAAAAGATGCTGCGCACGCAGCCGGCCATCAGCATTGCGATCAAGCGGCTGGAGGAGGAACTGGGCGAAACGCTCTTTGACCGCAGCAGCAAATCGGGCACGCTGACCGAAGCGGGACAGACGCTCTATTCATATGCACAGCGCATGATCAACCTGCGCGACGAAGCCGTGCGCGCCATCGGTGAACTGAAGGGGATGTATCGCGGACGCCTGAGCATTGGCGCGAATGAAAGCACGTCGCTTTACCTGCTGCCTCCGCTGCTGCTCAGATACCGCGAACGGCACCCGCACATTCGCATCGAGGTTTACCGCAACGTCTCGGAGCGCATTCCGAGCGAGGTGCTGGAGCGCAATCTGGATTTCGGCTTTCTCTCCTACGACCCGCTGCACCCGCAACTGGAATCGTTCGAGGTCTACAAGGATGAACTGGTGCTGGTGGTGCCGCCGAAACACCCGCTGGCCAGGGCAAAGCAGGTGACGGTGCGCGACCTGGGCCGCGAAAGCTTCATCGCGCACAACGTCAAGACTCCGGCGCGCGACAAAATCTTTGAGTTGTTCGCGCAGAACCGCACGCCGCTCAACATTTCAATGGAACTGGCGACGCTCGAAACCATCAAGGAATTTGTCATGCGCGGCGCAGGCATCGCCATCCTGCCCCGCCTGTGTCTGCGCGAGGAATTGAAAGCAGGCCGCCTCATCGAAGTCCCGGTCAAAGGCCTGAAGATCGAAAAACCCCTGCGCGTCATCTGCCGCCGCGAAAGCCTGCTCTCCACCGCCGCCAAATCGTTCCTCGAAATGATTCGCCAGCACAAACAGTGAAGCAGTGGGTAGTGGTTGGTGGTTAGTGGTCAGTGGTTGGTGGTTGGTGGTTAGTGGTTAGTGAAAAGTGAAAAGTAAAAGTCTCGCCGAAATCTTCTCATTCTTCACTAACCACCAACCACTGACCACTAACCACTTTTTTATTTACTGGCTTCACCGGTTCTGCAATAATCGCCCGGTCAATTTGACCAGGCTGGTCATCAATCCCGCCCGGAGTTTGATTCCAACCCTGCCGCGACAGCCCCGCTGAATCAATTCACTGTGCTTGCAACAACCCGGCTTTTGCAGTCATTCACGGCGAAGGAGTATCCGATGTTCGGAGCAGTTTTCCCTCACCCGTCCGGGACCAGCAGGCCCGCCCGCTTTCAGCGCCTCAGCACAGTCTGGCGACGCGGCCTGACCGTGCTGCTGATTGGCGCATCGGCGCTGCTGCTGATGGCCTGTCCTGAAAAGAAAACCTCAGTCAGTTACGACGAAGCCGAACGCGGGCTGCGGCTGGCCATCAACATCAATGAAGTCGCTTATAACAGTTGGAACCAGGTCTATGACGGCATGGGTCAGTTGCATCGCACGGGCAAAATCAGCGAAGCCCGCTGGGCCGCGATCAATGCGATTGACGGGGTGATTGTGCTGTCGGAGGCTGACCTGATCGAAGGCATCGAACGGTCAAAAAAGCTGCTTGCCATCTGGCGCCATGCAACCGAAAAGGTACTCAACGCCGAAACGCCGGATGAGGTCAACACGCTGCGCGAACGCGAGACCGAAGCGCGCCGCAACTTCGACAATTCGATTGATTTTCTCAACCTGCGTTCGATGAAGCTGCGCGATTCATATCTGGAAGCGCTCAACATTTCAACTTCCGTCGCCAGAGACGGCAACACCCTGCCCGGCGAATCAATGGTCGCCATCAGAAACGTCATCAAAATGGTGGATGAGGAGATCGAAAAGATCAGGCGCAACGAGAAGGTTGAGCGGGCGGCCACGCAGTCACTGTCATCACAGCCGGTCACGAAAAGCCAGCCGGAGAAACCCGCGAAAAAACCTGTCCTCTCAGGCGCGCCGCAACCTGAGTCGGCAACTTCAGGCAGCCGGGCCAGAACCGTCAGCAATGACTCAAAAAGCTGGACGATTCAGCGGCCCTGAACCGGCACGGCACGGCTTACAGATAAACCAACTGATGATCGTGTGAATCCACGTCAATGGCTTCATACAAGCGGTCAGTCAGCCCATAGCCGTAGCGCGCGAGGAAATAAACATAATTGATTTCGCGCTCCTGCAAGCCCTTGTTCGGATAAAGCACCGTACAGGCGCGTTCGATCTGGCTGTGCGTCGCTTCGTGGCGCTGCGCCTGGTTGCTGACAAAGCGGTGACGCAGGCGATGGAGGCCGGAGAGCATATTTTCCCTGCCGCCCTTGAGCGCATCGGCCAGCGGCGGATCGGCTTTAGCGAGCGAGGCGCGCAGCTTTTCAAGCTGCTGCTCGAAAAGTTTTTCAGTTTCATCAAAGGCGGCGGCGGTGTCGCGGTCCAGGCTCTGCTCGACAACCTTCGTCATCACTTCCTGCGGTCCGGCAAATAAATCAGTAAATTCAAGCCCGTGTTTGCTCAGTGTTTTTGCCTGCCGCTTTTCAATCAGCGTCACGCTTGCACGCGGCAGCACCACCGGCTCAACGCGACCAAGCAACGCATAATTCGGTATCAGTTGCGCGAAGTAAGCAATCTCTGCCGGGCCGCCGACATAAGCCAGCGTCGGCAGCAGATAATCCTGCACGACCGGGCGCAGCGTCACGTTCGGGCTGAAACAGGCCGGGCAGTGATTGACGGTGTCGAGCAGTTCGTGTGGCTTGAAACTTCTGGCCGTGCCTTTCAGATAAAACAAGCCGTCATCGCGCCGCACCATCGCCGTGCGGCGACCTTCATCCATCATAAACAGCGGGACGGCTTCGTGACTGGCGTAAACCTGCGCGTGATAGCCCGCGCTTTCAAGCCTCGCGCTGCGCTCAACCAGATTGCCGACAAACTGCGGCGTACTTTCAAGCGCCCGTGCATAAAGCTCACGCGCCACCTGCTTCAAACGATCATCGAGCGGATTGATCAGCACGACGCCGAACTGACCGAGCAGCCGCATCATCAGACGGCCAAACGCTTCGGCAAAATTGACGCCGGGCTGATATGAAGCCCGTAAATCTTCGGCCAGGCGCGGAATGAATTCGGATTCGGGCAGCGCGGCGAGCAGTTCATTGATGTCTTCATTGATTTCATCGCACAGCACGACGTGGCCGACCGGCTTGCCTTCCTTCGGCGGGCAGGCGGTGTAAGTGATCGTGACCAGGCTGCCTTCACGATTGACGAGGCGCGTGTGATGGACCTCTTCAAAGTCGTGATCTTCAGCCGCAATCCAGAACATCGGCACCGCATTGACGCCCTGTGCGCGCAACCGCGCCGCCAGCTTGATGACCGTCAGCGCCTTGAGAATGGTGTACAGCGGCCCGGTGAACAATCCGGCCTGCTGTCCGGTAATAATGACGACTGAATCAGACTGTCGCAGGCGCGCAATGTTTTCAAAGGTCGCACTGCCCGCGCCCGCCGCTTCGTTCTGTTCGAGCAGCACATCGGCCACCGCCTCGCGCGCAAAGCTTTGCGCGATGACGCGCGGCACCCGCGCCGCCAGCGCCTGGTCCTGCCGCCCTGCGCTGCCGTAATAACCGGCCACGCGGTCGAAGTCGTAAAGATAATCGCGGAAGAGCTTCGAGGTTTTCGGAATTTCGCTGAAGCGGATCGCGTTGTTCGGCATGCAGAAATCTCCGGGGTTATTCAATCTCTGTCTTTTCGATCCAGACCCTGCCGCCTTCGACCGGGCTGAAAAATTCGCTGTCTTCAATGGCCCGGCGGATCTGTTCGCGCTCCTGATCGGTCGGCACCGGCAGCGGCGAGCGCGGCAGAAAGCCATACAACCCGACCAGATCCATGGCAGCTTTCAAATGTCCGATGCCCGGCGAAGTAGCTGTACGAGACAGTGCCGCCAGGCGTTCCTGCAATTTGTCAGAGTGCGCCTCATCATTCCACCGGCACGCCTTTTCAAGTTCGGTGCAGGCGTGCGGCGCCATCGCCGCAACGGCCAGAATCGCGCCCGTAGCCCCGGCAGCAAGCGCCTGTTTCAGAATCACCGGCGACCCGACCATCACGCTGAAATCCATGCCGCCAACTTCGCGCAACAGATCGTTGAGCGACTGCAGATCGCCGGAACTTTCCTTGAGTCCGATGATGTTCGGATGCTGCGCGAGGTGCGCTACCGTTTCCGGCATCAGATAAACGCCCGCGAACTGCGGAATCAGATAAACCAGAATCGGAATCGGCGAAGTGTCAGCGATGCGCTGATAATGCAGCGCCAGTTGTTCCTCAGTCAGAATCTTTTTGTAATAAAACGGCGTGACCACGAGCGCGGCATCGGCTCCGCAGTCAGCCGCGTGTTTCGTCATCTCAATGGTCTGCCGCGTTGATAATTCGCCCGTGCCAACGAGCAGCACCTTTTCGGGCGGCATCGCTTCCTTCACGGTCTCCATGACCTTCAGCTTTTCATCTAGTGAAAGATGCGGAAACTCGCCCGTCGAACCGAGAATCAGAATGCCGTGCAGGTCAGTCTGATTCCAGTATCGCAGATTACTGGTCAGTTTTTCGTAAGCCACCTCACCATCGTAGCCGAACGGTGTTGGCACAGCAGCGATCACGCCTTTGAGGTTGAGCGACATATGCAAAAGAGGGTCAGCGGTCAGTTGTCAGTTACCGTCTACGAGTTGCCGTGTTGATGTGGATTGAGCGGGCATTATAGCGACGGGTCACAGCGCGGGCAAACGCGCGTCCAGGGTGACGTGCCCAACCCGCGGCTTTATGCTAAGCTGCCCGGCGAAGGACAACATCATTCCCACGCTTTATTCCGTGCTTCTGAAAAAATATGGAGTTACCGGTTTTTGCCAATAACCTGCGCTCATCGGCTTCGTGGAAGGAACTGCTCGACCAGGCGCACGAGCAGTGGCAGGCGGCCCTTGCGTCGCCCGGCAACCGCGAACAACTGGAACCCCGCGTCAGAATGCTGCAACTGCTGCACACGCTGACCCGCGCCGGCAAGTCGGTTGATGAACGCGCCGCTGCGCTGCTCGTGCTGCTGCCGCCCGACCCGCTCAATCAAAGCGAACCGGCCCGGTTTCTGCGCGCGGCGCAGCTTGTTTCTGATTCTGCCGCTGCGCCTGAAACGAAACTGACACCGGCGCTGCTCGCTGACATTTATCGCGCACTGACGGGCGCGGCCCCTGACGCTGAAATCTTTCGCACCACTGAAACGCTGCCGCTCAATCCCGCGCACAATCCTGTGCCTGCGGCGCTGCTGCCTAAAATGACCGACAACGCGCTTGACTGGTTCACGACCGACAGCTTTCAGGAACTGCATCCAGGCGAGCGGGCCACGCTGGTTTACCTGCGCCTGCTCGATCTGCAACCGTTCCCGTCGCATCACGAAACCATCGCGCTGATGGCCGCAAGCTTTTTCACCGAACAGGTCACGTTGCCGCCGCTGATTATCTTTGCCGATGACCTCAGCACGGCGCGTTACCCCGCAGTCATCGAATCAGCCTTTCGCATGCTGACGCAGCCGCTGGTTGAATTGATGGCTGAAAACCTGACCCGCACCATTCAGACGGTCCTGCAATGATCGAAGGATTTGACATCAGAAACGCCATGCCCGAAGACGTGCCGGTGATTCTCAGCTTTATTCGCAGGCTGGCCGACTACGAACGCCTGTCGCACGAAGTCACAGCCACCGAAGAGAGTTTGCGCGCCACGCTCTTTGGCGAACGCCGCTACGGCGAAGTCATCATCGGCTGTGAACACGGCAAGCCGGTCGGCTTCGCGCTCTTCTTTCACAACTATTCAACTTTCCTGGGCAGGCCGGGCATCTGGCTTGAAGACCTGTTCGTGGATGTCGAACATCGCGGCAAAGGTTACGGCAAGGCGCTGCTTGCGCATCTGGCCAGGCTGACCGGCGAGCGCAACTGCGGCAGGCTGGAATGGTCGGTGCTTGACTGGAATGAACCGGCGATCAGGTTTTACAAAAGCCTGGGCGCGGTGCCGATGGATGAATGGACGACTTATCGCGTGACCGGCGCGGCGCTCGACAAACTGGCCGGTCTGTAATTTCACACAGCCAAAACATTCGATGAAAAAAGGCGACCTGCTCAATTCCCCGTTGTTGTCAGACAGCCTGCGCCGCCTCGCGCAGTTGCAGGCGCGCTGGCACGATTACGACCTTGACGAAACGCTCGTCGTGCCCGAAGCCGAAGCGCAGGCGGTGATGAGCGAACTGATCGAACGACTCGCGGACAACTATCCGTTCTGGCATCCGGGCTATGCCGGGCAGATGCTCAAGCCGCCGCACGAAATCGCTTCGCTCGCTTACTTCATCGCGCAGCAGATCAACCCGAACAATCACGCGCTCGACGGCGGCCCCGCCACGGCAAAGATGGAAACTGAAGTCGTCGCCGAACTCGCCCGGATGTTTGGTTATCAGCAGCATCTCGGCCATCTGACTTCGAGCGGCACCATCGCCAACCTGGAAGCGTTGTGGGTGGCGCGTGAAATTCATCCTGACAAAGCCATCGCCTTTTCGAGCGAAGCGCATTACACGCACCGCCGGATGTGCGAAGTCATCGGCGCAGGCGCAGTTGAAATTGCCGTCGAAAGCGACGGGCGCATGAACATTGACGATTTGCGCGCCAGGCTGCAGGCGGGCGCAATCGGCACGGTCGTGATGACTGCCGGCACAACGCCGCTCGGCGCCGTTGACGCGATTGATGAAGCCCTGCAGTTGCAGCGCGAATTCGGGTTTCGCATTCACGTTGACGCGGCTTACGGCGGTTTTTTCAGACTGCTTGCCGATGACGATTCGCTGAGCGAAAGAACCGCCGCCGCCTTTCGCGCCATTGCCGCCTGCGACAGCATCGTGGTTGACCCGCACAAACACGGGCTGCAACCATACGGCTGCGGTTCAGTGATTTTCCGCGATCCGGCAGTCGGGCGTTTTTACCAGCACGATTCGCCGTACACTTATTTCACTTCAACCGACCTGCACCTGGGCGAAATCAGCCTCGAATGCTCGCGCGCGGGCGCGGCAGCAGCGGCCTTGTGGGCCACGCTGAAATGCTTTCCGCTGCAAAGCCGCGCAGGCCTTGGCGCAGTGTTACGCAAGACCAGACAGGCCGCGCTGGAATGGGCCAGGCTGATTGAGCAAAGCGCCGGGTTGCAGCTTGTCACGCCGCCATCGCTCGACATCATCGCCTTTTTTGCAAAGCTCAAAGAACCGCGCGTGTCAGCGATCAGCGCAAAAACGAATCAGGTTTTCACGGCGCTGATGAATGATGCGCAGCATCCGGTTTACCTGGCCAAAATGCAGATCAAACCGCACCTGCTGAAAAAGTTTCCCGAACTCGTCTGGGACGCGCCGGTCCTGACCGCCTTTCGCAGCGTGCTGATGAAGCCTGAGCATCTGGCTTATGTCACGACGCTGCATGAACGAGTCAGCGAGATGATCCGATTGTGATTCAATCCTGCCGAACAAAGATGAAAACTGAACTGCCAACTCAGCAAAACGAGCCTGAAGAATTCCAGCACTGGAACCGCGTGTATGTTGCAGTTCTCATCACTACGGCCACCGTGATTACAGCGCTGTGGCTTTTCTCCAGAGCCTTCCAGTAATTCTGACGACCGAACTGAAATGAAACTACTTGACTGGATAGTTGTCGCCGCGTACCTGATCTATATCGTTTATGACGGATTGCGCCTGACCAAAAAGAGCGATGAAGTTGAAGGCTACTTTCTGGCCAACCGCAGCCTGCCCTGGTGGGCGGTCGGCTTGTCGGTGATGGCGACGCAGCTTTCGGCCATCACGCTGGTGGGCACGACGGGACAGGCTTACGCCGACGGCATGCGGTTCATTCAGTTTTATTTCGGCCTGCCGCTGGCGATGATCGTGCTGTGCGTGACGGTCGTGCCGTTCTTTTATCGCGCGAAGGTTTATACGGCCTATGAATATCTCGAACGCCGCTTCGATGCGAAAACGCGCGCGCTGGCCAGCCTCTGCTTTCTCTTTCAGCGCGCCTTGTCGTGCGGCGTCATCATCGCCGCTTCGGGCTTCCTCCTGTGGCTGTGGAACCCCCTGAGCGTCCCTGCAATCATCGCACGGATGGCCTACATGGCCCATGCAGGGGCCGTGGTGCTGCTCGGCGCCTTCATCGTGGTGCACATCTACCTGGGC
>CAYWDW010000095.1:0-11436 GCA_964457105.1 uncultured Heliobacteriaceae bacterium | reverse complement strand
GAAACGGCCCGCAAATCAGCAGCACCGCCGGAAACGGAACCTGAGCTTCACCGCTGCTCAACATCACCGCCAGCGCTGCCAGCGCGAAACCGACAAACAGGCTGCCAACATCGCCCATAAAAATTTTCGCGGGCGGAAAGTTGTGCGCCAGAAATCCGAGACATCCGGCAGCCAGGCTCAGCCCCGCCGCGCCGACCACGTCATGCCCCGTCCCGAAACTGACCACACTCAGCGCCAGGCTGTAAATCGCGCCCGTTCCTCCGGCCAGCCCGTCAATCCCGTCCATAAAATTGAAGATGTTGCTGAATCCCGTCAGCCAGATGATCGTGACGAGCGCGCCGATCATTCCGAAACTCAGCCTGACGCCAAATGGCAAAGCGATTTCGCCGAGCCTCACGCCGCCCCACAAAATCAGCGCCGCCGCGCCAAGCTGCCCCAGGTATTTCACCAGCGGACTGATCGAACGCAGATCATCAACCAGTCCGACCACCGCCATCACCAGCAAACCCGCCAGCAGCCAGCCAGCCAGCAGCCAGCCCGGCTTCGGCACAGTCATTTCATGGCGCCCCGGCTGAGACATCACCCACAGCATCGCCGGGATAAAAGCCGCGACAATGCCGAGGCCGCCCAGACGCGGCGTCGGCTGCGCATGCGAACTGCGCGCATTGGGCAGATCCAGCTTCTGCCAGCGCGCCCGCACCAGCCAGCGCGTCACCAGCCACGAAACAACGAATGAAAAAATAAAGATTGCGATGCGAAACATATTTCTCAACGCACAATCAATTGCAACCCGCAGCTTCAGAATCGCGGATCACGATTCACGCCGCAGCAGGCGCGCCAGACCCTGTTTCAATTCAACGCCCGGTCTGAACCCCAGTTCCCGTTCAAGCTTTGCTGCGCTGTACCTTGTGTGGCCCGCGAGTTTGCGCACGCGGTCAGTTGAAAGCGGCAGGCTGAGTCCGCTCACGCGACTGACGGCATCAGCAAATCTGCCCAGCAGCATCGCCACACTCAGCGGCACGCGCGGGAAGCGCGGCTTGCGCCCGACCGCTTCGGCAATCGTGGCGGTGATTTCAGCGAGCGTGTAGCTGCGTTCGTCGCAGACGTTGTAAATCTGCCCGCGTGCTCGTTCATTGCCTGCGACGAGCCATGCGGCATCCACGACGTTTTCGACGGCGACCATGCTTTTGCGATTCGTGCCGTCACCGATCATGAAAAATCTTCCGCGCCGGATCGTTTCAATCAGACGACTGACATTGCCGCGATCACGCGGGCCGTAAACGACTGCCGGACGCAGCACGACCGCGTGCATTCCTGTTTGTGCGGCGCGGGCCAGCACCAGCGTTTCAGCCGCGAGTTTGCTTTGGCCGTAAGGCGTCACCGGCGCGGGCGGCGTCTGTTCATTCAGTTCATCATCGCTTTCAGGATAAACGGCAACGGTGCTGAAGAACACAAAGCTGGCAATCCGGTTTTCAATTGCGGCTTCAAGCACGCCGCGCGTGCCTTCGACGTTGATGCGGGTAAATTCTTCGGGCGACTGCCGCGCTTCGCGTTCGCTGGCGTGGACCTTTGCGGCGAGGTGAAAGACCGTGTCGCAGCCGCGCATCGCCTGGCTGATCGCGGCACGGGCGAACAGTTCGCCCGTGATGATTTCGACTCCGGGCAGGGCGCTGATGTGCGCCGCGCGTTGCGGGTCACGCACAAGCGCCACGACCTGCACGCCCGCTGCTGAAAGCCGCTGCGTCAGCGCGCTGCCGATGCAGCCCGTCGCGCCGGTGATGAAAACTCTGCCGGGTTTCACCGTTCACTCACCTGTTCAGCGACGAGCGCGTTCCGGGGCGCTGCGGTCATCGTTTCAAGCGCCACGCGATAACGTCCAGTAATGGCCGAACGGGCGAAATGCTGCACGACGTAAGCGCGCCCGCGACGGCCCAGCGCGGCGGCCTGCCCTTTGTCGGCGTGCAGGCGCCGCACTGCGTCAGCCAGCGCCGCGCCGTCTTCAGCCGGAACGCACACGCCGCAGTCAGCGTGACGGACCAGCTTCCAGACATTGCTGCCCGCGTCCACGCCCGCAATGCACGGACGCGCCGCCGCCATAATGCTGTAGGTTTTGCACGGCACCGAATGTTCAGTGATGCCGTGCCGCAGCGGAATCAGCGCCACATCGCACGAAGCGTAAAGCAGCGGCACGGCGGCCTCAGGTTGCAGCGGCAGAAAGCGCACGTTTTCAAGCCCGCGCCGCGTTGCTTCCGTCATCAACTCATCACGACTGCTGCCGTGTCCGACAATCAGAAACAGAATGTCGCGCCGTTCGCGCAACCGGTCAGCCGCGTCAAGAATCACCTCCAGTCCCTGCGACAAGCCGACATTGCCGGCATAGAGCGCGACAAATTTGTCAGTCAGTTCGTGCGCGCGGGCAAACTGATTGTCACGCGCCAGCGGGCGAATAAAATCAGTGTCAGTGAAATTCGGGATGACTTCGATTTTGTCTTCAGGCACGCCTTTGCCGAGCAGGTTGCCTTTGAATTCATCAGAGATGACGAACAGCCTGCGCGCCCGCCGGTAGATGAATTTTTCCAGCCACTCGAAAAAGCCGATCAGTCGCCGGTTGCGCAGCATACCCAGTTTGACCGCCACTTCGGGCCAGATGTCCTGCACGTTGTAACAGAACGGTATCCGCTTCAGGCGGCCCAGCAGCCAGCCCGTCACGCCAATCGTCAGCGGCGGCGACATCACAAAGATCACGTCCTGCCTGCCCGTCAGCAACCCGGCCAGCGTTGAGGACAGATTGAAGGAAAGGTAATTGAAGACGCGCCCGCTGACCGAGCGTTTGTCGGTGACGTAAATATACGAACGAAACACCCGCACGCCGTTGATCGTGTCGCGCTCAAACATCCGGCCACGATATTCCGGCCACACGGCGGGGCAACTGTAATGCGGAAACGAAGTCAGCACCGTGACCTCGTGCCCGGCGCGCGCAAGGTCTTCGCACAACGCGCGAATGATCGGCACGTTTGACTGGCACAGATCGGGTTCGTAATAGAGGCTGATGACGAGAACCTTCATGACGATCAATGGCAGGACCGGGGCGGGCGAACGATACCGCAGGCCCGCCGCCGCGAGCAAGCAGATGACCGGCGCGTCTGGTCAGGGCAACAGAAAGGGCGGCTCGTGACCGCCCTCAGACAAGGAGATTGATTGCATGCTGATAGCGCGTACGGGACTCGAACCCGTGCTCTCCGCCTTGAGAGGGCGGCGTGTTAACCAGTTACACCAACGCGCCGTAAAGATCGGGTTTCAATCATCGTGATTCAGATGACGCGGTGTGTATATCACGGCGTCAGGCGATTTTTCAATGGTCAGCGCCCTGCACTGAAAGCGGCAGCGGCTGACCAGGCCGGTCAGCGAAAAACTCACTGGCTGATGAGCGCAGGCACAGGCGCATCACGCCGCGTGGGTTCGCCGTACTGGCTGAAGTAGGCCAACTGGCGGCGGTAACAATGCTGCTTTTCCATATCGAAGGCCACGCAGGAATCAATCGGGCGCGAATAAATATGCAGGCTCACGGCGCGTTCGTGCGTGTCGCTGAGATTGAAAAGCTGGTGAATCGTTTGCAGCTTGTCAGCCGTCAGCACCGGGCCGCCCGTGCAGGCCAGCGTTTCGCGGGTCTGCTGAAGCTGAATGTGGTCTGACCCGGCCAGGCAGTCAAGGCCGACCACGTTCTGATGTTCGGGATGATCGCAGCCCAGCCACTTGTAATCCACGACCGACAGCGTGCCGCGCTGCGTCAGCATCCAGCAAAGCTGCCCGTTGTGCGTATGCACGGCGGTCTGCTGCCCCGGCTGCCAGCAGATGGTCATCACCTCAAAGAGCGCATCACGGTAAATCAGATTGCGCGTGTAGAATTTGTCGTCAAAGAACACATAAGGCTCCAGCGACGAATCACGAATCTGCAGGCTGTCGCAGAAATCCAGCACGCTGTCGCGCGTAATCAGGCCCTGCTCAAACCGGCACAGCTTTGCTACGAAATCATCAATGCTTATCAGTTGTTTCATCGCTCGTCACAGCCTCCTGAAACAAAGAGTTGAAGAGACCAGGCGCATCCGTTGCGCGCAAATGCGAACTGGCTCAGGCTCAGTTTTCGCGGCGAAACATCACCCAGTAATCGCCCGGCGGAAACTCTGCATCCACGCCTTCGTAACGCGCCTGGACTTCTCGTTCCGTCAGCACGTGTCCCTGCAGCCAGAATTCGGCTGAGAACCACGCGCCCTGGCTCAGTTCGCCTTTGATGTCGGCGCGATTGACCAGCAGTTCCATCTTGATTTTGCCGAAATCGGCAAACAGCCAGACCAGATGCGTGTGCGTGCGCGGGTTGCTGATTTCGCGCCAGTCAATAATCCGGCCCCGCCCGGCATAATCGTTTTCGGCGGCGTGGCGACGGGCCGAAACTTTCTCAACCGGCAGAAACTGCTCCTCAACCGGTCGCGCGCTGAGGCGCAGGTGATAAGCCAGCCCGGCCACCGTCACCGTCAGCACCCGCTCGCGGAACATCTCCGACGTCATCTCGGTCAGATTCTGCAATTCAAAAATCAGCTCGGTTTCGCTGCCCTCGATAAAGCCGCGCACGATGGCTTCGCCTTCTTCTTCATACTCGATGATTTCCCAGGGATGCAGCCGGTAATTGTGGCGGGCGCGAAAGCCGGGCCGACAGTCGGCATAAAACAAGCCGTCCTTCGATTCGTGCAGAACCGTCCAGACCTCCAGCCCGTCACCGATCTCCCAGCAATAACCGTGCAGCGTCGCGTGATCGCGCGCCGTGCGGCTGCCGCTGCCGTGCTGATGCGCCTGTTCAGCCAGCGCCTGATAGGCCGGTTCGTCAGCAATCCTGAAACCAATGGCGTCAAATGGTTCACCCATAACTGAGCGACAAGGGGATGAAACGACGGGGCGAAGCGGAGAAGCAGAGATGCGGCGAAAAAGAGTTGTCTGATTTCAAATTCTTCCTATCACCCTGTCCCTTCTTCACCTTTTCTCTCCATCTACTCTTCCCCCTTTTTCTCCTTTTCTGCCCGACGGCCTTTCTTTCGGCTCTTTCTGGCGTTGTCGAGGTGGTGTGTGGCCGGGGGGGCGTACTTGCGCACGCCGCGAATGTTGCGGGCCGGGCCGTGAGCCGGGCGCTGATTGCGGCGCACCATCTCGGCAAACAGTTCGACATCGTAATCACATTCACGCGACATCTCTTCGCGGATCGCGTGCAGCTCTTCGAGAAATCTTGGACGCTGGTACATAACAACTGAAACTGTCAGGCCACCGGCCTTTGCCTGCGCCTACAATTCGCTGACCAGAAATTCCGGCGTGACGATTTCCGGCACGAAAAATCCGGCGGCGGTATTGAATAACCTGATGCGCGCCTGCCGGTGCACACTGGCCAGATGGCCGAAATTCCACGTCACCAGATAATCAATTTTGTGCGCTGAAGCGAGCGCCACGTGCAGCGCATCGCCCAGGTATTTGCGCTGAAAAATGCCGCGCGCAATGTAACCATCGGCCAGAATCGCGGCTTCGTCCTGCACCTCCAGGCGCGGCAGCCGTTCAATCAGGCCCAGGTAGCTGCGCCGGTATGGTTCGCGCGTGCGCTCGAGTTCGCGCTCCACGAGCGGCGACACCCAGGCCTCATAACGCGGCAGGTCGTGATCCCACCACCTGATCGTCAGGTCGCGCCGGAACGATTCGCCCCGGTCGAGATAAGCGCCAATAACTGAAGTTTCGAGATACAGACTCGGCATAAAAAATCAGTGGTCAGCCATCAGTCATCTGTTCTTCGCCGCCGTCGGCAGTATACAACAGAAATCACTGACCGCTGACCACTGACACTTCGGGGCGACAGCTTACTGCGTGTTGGCGACGGCCCTGATGGCGGTGCTCTGCGGGGTCAGCCGCAGTTCGTAACGGCGCAGATCCATCTGCACCTTGAAGTGCTTCAGAAAATCGCCGCCGAGGATGCCGTGCTGCTCAAAGCCCGAAGTTTCGTTGACCGGTTCGAGATCAAGAATCAGCGCGCGCGCATTATTCTGGCGCAGTCCGTTGACCGTCAGCGTCGAAAGCGCCAGCGCCTCAACTCCGTCCTCAATGCCCGCCGCGCCAATCACGCGGGTGCGTTCGTTCGGCAGTTTCAAGCCTTCAAGGCCGTTGCGCCTGACGACCGCCTTTGACACGACCGTGATGCTGGCCCCGGTGTCAATGATGAAATTGAGCGGGCGTTCCATTTTCGGCAGGTGCGCTTCGGCGCTCGCAAGGCCGCCGCTCGTGCTGCGAATCGGCACGGCAATGTTGAGCAGCGAGGCCGGATCGCCGGCGACCGGTTCCGTCGCCGCCGCTTCAGTCGGCGTCTTTTCGGCGCGCGGCGTGGTCCGGTCAAACGTCAGCGTCCGGTTCTGGTAATCGAGCGTGACCGCATAATTCGACAGCACCGACAGGCCCAGGTATCCATCCGGGCGTTCGGCTTCGGGCGTCTCTTCGGTGACATGCACCGTGCGAATGTAGGCCGGCACCATGTCAATCCTGGCGTCACCGATGGCCAGGTTTTCCAGCACGGTGTATACAATCGGGAATGAACCGCTGCCGCCCACCGCGCGCGCGTTGCCGCCTTTGGCCACGGCGCGCACGCCGAGCTTTTCGGCAGCCTTTTCTGAAATGACCGACAGGCTCGCCCCGGTGTCAATGACAAAGTTCAGCGGCCCTTTGCCGTTGATCATGACCTTGATGAACGGGCGATTGCCGCGCAGTTCAAAAGTGGTGGTGCTGACTTCCTGACCGCCGAGGCGATGCAGCCTGGTCGTGCCGAGATAGCGGTAAAAATCAATCAGGCCGCGAATGCGGGCGCGGCGTTCGGCGTCGGTTTTCGGCGCGACTTCAAGAAACCGCTGATAAGCATCGGCAGCCTCGCTGTAGGATTCAATGCGCGAACAGGCCCGCGCCAGCGAGAGGTAGTAATCAGGTTCTTCCGGTTCGATCTGAATGGCCTGCTTCAGCCCTTCGTAAGCGATGCGGGAGCGATTCTCAAAATAGGCAATCTCGGACAAGCCGGCCAGGGCCAGCGCCTCGCGGTTGTTGAGTTGCAGCGCCGTGCGCAGGGCTTCAACCGAATTGCGAAACTCGCCGGAGCGCAGCAGCGAAGTGCCCATCAGCGAATGCGCGCGGGCGCTGAGCGGTTCAGCGGCAATCACCTGCGCGGCTTCCTGGTAGGCCTCCTGCAGTTTCAGTTTTTTGATCAGCGTGAAACTCAGCCCCAGGCGCGCTTCCTGATCCTTCTGATTCTTTTCGATCAGATGACGATAAATCTTTTCGGCTTCGTCGAAGTTGCCCTGGCGAATCTCTTTTCCAGCGCGTTTGATGGCCTTGCCGCGCGATTCGGCCAGAGCCGTCGGCGGCGCAGCCCACACCAGCATCCCCACAACCACGACCACGAGGAATCGAACTGCGATTTTCATATGACACCTCAGTGAAATGGGACGAAGGCAGGAGGACGAAGGCGACCGGAAACGCTGACGCCGGATTTCAGCGTGCGTGTTTCAGCGTGCGTGTTTCATCCTTCACTTCAGAATCTCCCCGGTTTTACTGGACCACAGCAACAGGTCAAGTTCGTCGAAATCAATTCTAAGCTCACCCGCGAATTTTCGCATCCGCTCTTCGGTGGCGAGATATTTTTTTTTCGTCGCGGGCGGATCGGGTGAATCCAGCACGCCGCATTCGTGCAGCGTCCGCAGAATATGTTTGTCGAGAATGGCGTAACCGCGATAGCCGATGTTGCGCAGAAAATGGCTGGCCTCTTTGTACCCGATGCCTTTGATGCCCCGGCCCGCCGCAAAAAAGTCGCGCCGCGCTTCAGCATTACGCCCGAACGAATCAAGCAGTTCGCGCATTCGCAGGCGGCATTGCTGTTGCAGGTAATCGCGTGTGCTGATGATGTAACCGGCCCGCGCGCGCGGGTACCGATGCGCTCCGACCAGCGCCGTTTCGAGCCGTTCCTGATCGCCGCTGAGCAGGTGAGGCCGCACCCGCTCAACTGAATTGAGGCCCATGCGCGCGCTCGCCCCGGCAGTGAAGATGCAGTAAACCAGTTCCTCAAACAGTCGCTCATCGCTGGCGCTGCGCCGCAATTCGGCAAAGTCAGCCAGCCGCGCCCTGATCGCGCGACGCCGTTCCTCGTAACCCTTTTGCAGTTCTGCAATCACGTCCTTCATCCGACAGACATTCACTTCCCGACCCGGCGCGGCGGCGTGCGGCGCGGTGGCGCATTCTGCCCTTCAGCTTCATAAACGCGCACGTAATCAACGGCCATCGTTTGCGGAAAGCTGGTGGTCGCATCAGGCGAACCGGGCCAGTTACCGCCGACCGCAACATTCAGCAGCAGGTAAAACCGATGATCGAAAACCCACTTTGTCCCGGCTGGCAGATCGCCCGGTCGGCGCGTCTGGTAAAGCTGACCATCCACGTAAAACCTGATCGAGCGCGTGTTCCATTCAATCGCAAAAACGTGAAAGTCATCAGCCAGCCGCTGCCCGTTCGGCAAAGTGAAGTTGGCCGTCATCGGCGTATCACCCGAATAACCGGGACCGTGCAGACTGCCGTGAATGATCGCCGGTTCGCGCCCGATGTTTTCCATAATGTCCACTTCGCCGCAACCGGGCCAGCCCGTCGTGCCAATGTCATTGCCGAGCATCCAGAACGCCGGCCAGAGGCCCTGCCCGAAAGGCAGCTTCATTCGCGCTTCGATGCGCCCGTAGCGCGGCTCGAATCTGCCCCGCGTCACCAGTCGCGCCGAAGTGTAGTCTCGCGTGATGCCGTCCGCGCCCGTGTAAGTTTCTCTGATGGCCTTGATGATCAGCTGACCTGCGCCATCCAGATAAGCGTTCTCAGTCCGGCTGGTGTAATACTCCAGTTCGTTGTTGCCCCAGCCGTTCCAGCCAATGCCGATGTCATAGTCCCATTTTGCCGGATTTGGAGCCGACCCCGCCGGGCCGTCAAATTCATCCGACCAGATGAGCCGGTGCGTCTGCGCGCTGGCCGTTACGGCACAGGCCAGCAGCAGCGCGAACGCTGAGACATTGAAAAAACGACCCGGCTTCACAGGCAACTCCTCCGCTCAGGTGATGAAGTGATGAATTGAAATGACACTGGAACACCGACAAGTTACTACGGGAGCAGGACGGATTCAACAAGCACGAAGTGACCGGCGGTGATGATTCAGAACACGCCATGGTCACGGCGGCTGCGTTCACTTTCGCGGGGTCATCTGCTAGCATCGCGCCATCAGCATTCCGCTGTGCATCCGCTCAATCAGGACTATTAAGGAGGTCAACGCGATGAAGCCGCGCACGCCATTTATGCTGTCTGTCTTTGCCTGCCTGCTCTGGCTGAGTCTGGCGACTCAGTCGGCATTGGCTCAGGCCGCACAGGCCGCCCAGGAAACTTACGACGTCAAAGCGCATTACACCAAGCTGGAAACCCGGATCACCATGCGCGATGGCGTCAAACTGTTCACTTCGATCTATCTGCCCAAAGACCCTTCGCAAAAATATCCGATCATCATGCAGCGCACGCCTTACAGCGTCGCGCCTTACGGCCCCGACAACTATAAAACCCTGCTCGGCCCGTCGCCGCTGTTGATGCGCGATGGTTATATTTTCGTCTATCAGGACGTGCGCGGGCGCAACCTCTCGGAAGGCGATTTCAAATGGATGACGCCTTACAAGCCGAAAAAGTCGGGCAATGAAGTGGACGAATCCACCGACACTTACGACACGATTGAATGGCTCATCAAAAACCTGCCGAACAACAACGGGCGCGTCGGGATGTGGGGCATTTCGTTTCCGGGTCATTACACCGCGCAGGCCATCATTGACGCGCACCCGGCGCTCAGGGCCGCTTCGCCACAGGCGCCGATGGCCGACAACTGGCTCGGTGACGATATGCACCACAACGGCGCCTTCTTTCTGCCGCACGCCTTCAACTTCATTTCCGGTTTTGGTCGCCCGCGCACGGGGCCGGGGCCGCAGATGGGGTCGCGCTTCAGTCACGGCACGCCCGACGGTTATCGCTTCTTTCTCGAAATGGGGCCGCTCGCCAACGCCAACAAAAAATATTTCCACGATGAAATCAGGCTCTGGAATGAATGGATGCAGCACGGCGATTACGACGCCTACTGGCAGGCGCAGAACGTGCCGCAGCACCTGAATAAAGTGCGGCCCGCCGTGCTGACCGTCGGCGGCTGGTTCGATGCTGAGGATTTGTACGGCCCGCTCAAAACTTACAAGGCGATTGAGAAAAACAATCCGCAGACCTGGAACGCGCTGGTGATGGGGCCGTGGTGTCACGGCTGCTGGGCGCGGAGCGATGGCGGCAGCCTCGGCAATCTGCGCTTTGGCTCCAGCACCAGTCAGTTTTACCGCGAGCAGATCGAATTCGTCTTTTTCAGCCATCACCTCAAGGACAAGGGCGACGCGAAACTGCCTGATGCTTACGTCTTTGAAACCGGCACGAATCAGTGGCGGCAGTACGATCAGTGGCCGCCGCGAGGCACTGAAACCGCAAACCTCTATTTGCAGCCGGGCGGCAAACTCGCCTTTACCGCGCCGGGCGAATCGAAAAATCCCTACGACCAGTACATCAGCGACCCGCACAAGCCAGTGCCGTTTATGAGCGGCATTTCCATCGGGATGACGAGCGATTACATGACCGAAGATCAGCGGTTCGCAGCCACGCGGCCTGACGTGCTGGTTTATGAAAGCGACCCGCTGACTGAAGAAATGACCATTGCCGGGCCGATTCAGGTCAGCCTGTTCGCTTCGACTTCGGGCACCGATGCAGATTTCATCGTCAAGCTGATTGATGTCTATCCGAACAATGTCACCGAAATCAGCCCGAAAGGCGTCCCCCTGGGCGGCTTTCAAATGATGGTGCGCGGCGAACCGATGCGCGCCAAATATCGCCACAGCTTTTCAAAGCCCGAACCAATGAAACCCGGTCAGGTCACGCCCGTCAACTTTGATATGCCGGACGTGAATCACACCTTTCAGAAGGGCCACAAAATCATGGTGCAGATTCAAAGCACCTGGTTCCCGCTCGTGGATCGCAATCCGCAGAAGTTCGTCAACATCTACACCGCCACCGAAGCCGATTTTCAGCAGGCGACGCAGCGGATTTATCACGCCGGCAAAACCAGTTCACACCTGAAGCTGCAGGTGCTGAAGAAATCAATGAGCGCCGGGCAGTAAGCTGCTGAAGCCTGAACGGAAGTTCAGGCTTCAGTTCCGCACTTTTTTTCAGGAAACAACAGGCGCCAGGCAGCAGGAAAATATTCTCGCTGCTGACCTGGTTCAGACCTGTTTTTCACCAGGGGCCTGGGTTACAATCCCGCTCACCTTTTAAAGCAAC
>CAYWDW010000094.1:0-11440 GCA_964457105.1 uncultured Heliobacteriaceae bacterium | reverse complement strand
TCTTTTTGAAATGCTGGCGAAGGAGAACACCGCGAAGCTCAACGGCTACGGCGTGAAAAAGATCGTCACTTCCTGCCCGCACTGCTTCAATACTTTTCGCCATGAGTACCCGCAGTTCGGCGGGCGTTACGAGGTCTTTCATCACAGCGAATTTCTGGCGAAGCTGGTGGACGAAGGCAAACTTTCTCCCGTCGCGCCATCGGAACAGAAAGTAACTTTTCACGATCCGTGTTATCTGGGCCGTCACAACGGCGTGTATGATGCGCCGCGCGAGTTGGTGCAGATCACTTCAAAGTCGGCGCTGATCGAGATGGAGCGCAGCCGCGCAAACAGTTTCTGCTGCGGCGGCGGTGGCGGGATGAGTTTCATTGAAGAGCCGCCGGACCAGCGCGTCAATCAGGAACGCGCGCGCCAGGCGCTCGAAACCGATGCCGATGTCGTCGCCGTCGGCTGCCCGTTCTGCCTGACGATGCTTGAAGACAGCATCAAAGCGCGCAAAGGCGAGCGCGATGTGAAGGTGATGGATGTGGCGGAGTTGTTGTGGCAGTCAGTAAGAAGAGATGAAGCGTGATATTGATCAAATCATCGAGAAGGTTCGTCACCAGATTCCTCATGTCATCATTTACCAGCACACAAAAATTCACCCGGCAGACGATGATGGAATATGGTGGTTTGGTTTGCCTGGAATTGAGAAAGATATTCAGGTCGAATCTTCATATGGGCAATGCACATTCATTGTGGAAACCGATGAACTTTGCAGTGAGAATGCCAGAACAGTCAGAACAGTTGACGAAGCTGTCCTGATGATTACCGAATATCTCCGGTCTCTTGCGAAACCTTAAGCGAAAGAGAAAACTTTATGGACTTGAAACCAACACCCGAAGAACAGAAATTCCGCGATGAACTGCGCACGTGGTTACAGGCCAATGTGCCTCCGCCATTTGCAGGCGACGATTCGACGCCGGAAGGGAAGAAGGCGCGGTTTGAATATCTGCGCGCGTGGCAGCGCAAAGTATACGAAGGCGGCTGGGCCGGCATCTCCTGGCCGAAGGAATATGGCGGGCGCGGCGCGGGCATGGTCGAGCAGGCGATCTGGCAGGAAGAGTTCGCGCTGGCCGAAGCGCCGCCGCTGGTGAACACGCTCGGCCTGGCGATTATCGGGCCGACGATTATTGCCGCAGGCACTGAAGCGCAGAAGCAGCGTTACGTTTCGAAGATTCTGTCAGCCGAAGAAATCTGGTGTCAGGGGTTTTCTGAACCGAACGCCGGCAGCGATGTCGCTTCGCTCGGCACAAAGGCGATTCGTGACGGCGATGATTTCATCGTCAATGGTCAGAAAATCTGGACGAGTTATGCGCATCACGCTGACTGGTGCCTGCTGCTCGTGCGGACTGATTCTGACGTGGCGAAACACAAAGGCATCACGGCGCTGCTCGTGGATATGCACAGCCCCGGCGTTGAAGTGCGCCCGCTGCGGCAAATGACCGGCGAGGCCGATTTCAACGAAGTCTTTTTCAGCAATGTGCGCGTGCCGGTGGCGAATGTGCTGGGCGAAATCAACAAGGGCTGGCAGACGGCGATCACGACGCTGATGAACGAACGCGCCAACCTGGGCGCGGGCACTTACGTTATGTTCAAGCGCAACCTGGATGCGCTGATCGCTCAGGCGCGGCATACGGTGAATGGCGGCAAAACTGTCAGCAGTGATCCGGTCGCGCGGCAGAAACTGGCGCAGTCTTACATTGAGCTACAGGTCTTTCGCCACAACGCCAATCGCGCGCTGTCGAAGATGAGCAAGTATAAAGTGCCGGGGCCGGAAGGTTCGATTCTGAAAATTTACTGGAGCGAGATGAATCAGCGATTGCAGCAGACGGCGATGGAAATCCTCGGCCCTGCCGCGCAACTCAAAGCTTTTGATGATGGTCGCTGGAGTCACGGCTACCTGCGTTCGCGCGCCAACACTATCGAAGCCGGAACCAGCGAAATCCTGCGCAACATCGTCGCCGAGCGCGTGCTTGGCCTGCCCAAGAGCTACTGATTTTGTCAGTGGTCAGTAGTCCGTTGCAGAAACAATACGGACGACGGACGACGGACCACTGACCACCAACCACTGACCACTATGGACTTTGATCTCAATAAACCTCAGCAACTGTTGCAGCAGTCGGCGCGTGAATTTCTGGCCCGCGAATGTCCGGCTGAGCGGGTGCGCGCTTTGATGGAAACTGACACTGCATTTGACGCGCAGCTTTGGGAAGCGATGGCCGATCAGGGCTGGACGGGTTTGATTGTGCCCGAAGAATTCGGCGGTCTGAACCTGGGCCTTGTCGAACTTGCGGTCGTTGCCGAAGAGATGGGCCGCGCCTGTCTGCCGGGGCCGTTTATTTCAACGGTCTGGGCTTCGGCCCTGGTCGCCCGCGCAGGCAGCGAAGGGCAAAAGGCGCATTACCTCGAAGCCATCTCGACCGGCAAAATGAAAGCCACGGTCGCGCTGCTTGAAGAGAGCGCCGACTGGAATCCTGAAGCGGTCATGCTGAAGGCTGACAACGACGGCAGGCATTACCGGCTGAACGGGCGCAAGGAATTTGTCACTGATGCCGATGTCGCTGATCTGATTATCGTCGTGGCGCGCGCGGGCGATGATCTCGCGCTGCTGCCGGTCGAAGGCAAAGCCGCCGGGCTGAAGGTTACGGCCACGCCGGGCATTGATGCGACGCGCAAGTTGTATGCGGTTGAATTCGATGGCGTCAGCGTGCCGGTGACGAGCGCGCTTGAACTTGGTTACCGCGCCAAAGAAGCGCTCGATCAGGCGACAGGCATTGCGATGATTGCGCTCTGCGCTGAAATGGTCGGCGGGATGCAGTGGTCGCTTGAGGCGACGGTTGAATACGCAAAGACGCGGCAGCAGTTTGGCAGGACTATCGGTATTTACCAGGCGGTGCAGCACAAGTGCGCTGATATGGTGCTGCTGACTGAAAGCTCGCGTTCGGCGGTTTACTATGCGGCGTGGGCGCTGTCGGAAAACGATCCGACGGCAAAGCTGGCGGGTTCGATTGCCAAGTCTTACTGCTCGGATGCCGGGCGCGAAGTCGGCAACCGCGCGATTCAGGTTCACGGCGGCATCGGCTTTACGTGGGAACACAACCTGCATCTTTATTACAAGCGCGCGAAATCGTCAGAGCTGATGTTCGGCGACGCGACTTATCACCGCGAACAGGTCGCGCAGCAGGTTGTGGATGAGCCGGAAGGTTTCTGAGCAAGTCAGCGGCAGCAGGTGTTTCAGCCGACGCCTCAGTTGTCGGCAAACTCCAGCGCAATGTCGCCGTCCTTTTGATCGGCCAGGACGCTGCCGCCGTTTTGCAGTTTGCCGAACAGAATCTCTTCGGCGAGCGGTTCCTTGATCTTCTGATGAATCAGGCGAGCCATCGGACGCGCGCCAAACAGTTTGTCGAAGCCTTTTTCAGCCAGCCACCGCCGGGCCGCATCGGTCAGTTCAATCGTCACATTCTTTTCGATCAGTTGCGCCTGCACTTCAGCCACAAACTTGTCCACGATGCGCAGGATGTTGTCGAACGAAAGCTGATTGAAGGCAATCCAGGCATCCAGCCGATTGCGGAATTCAGGGCTGAAGGTGCGTTCAATCGCGCCGCGTCCCTTGCTGCCGGTTGAGCTGCCGCCCTGAATATGCTCGCCGTTCGCTTCGACCGCTTCCGTGAATTGCGGCTTGCGGAAGCCGATGCCTGCGCTGCTGACATCACGCGCTCCGGCATTGGTGGTCATAATCAGAATGACGTTTCTGAAATCGGCTTTCTTGCCGTTGTTGTCGGTCAGCGTCGCGTGATCCATCACCTGCAACAGAATGTTGAAGAGATCAGGATGAGCCTTTTCGATTTCGTCCAGCACAAGGACTGAATACGGATGCTTGTTGATGGCGTCAGTCAGCAGCCCGCCCTGATCGAAGCCGACATAACCCGGCGGCGCGCCAATCAGCCGCGACACGGTGTGGCGTTCGCTGTATTCGCTCATATCGAAGCGCAGAAAATGCACGCCCAGCACGCGCGCCAGTTGTTTGGCGAGTTCCGTCTTGCCGGTGCCGGTCGGGCCTGAAAACAGGTAAGAGCCGATGGGCTTCTGCGGATGGCTCAGCCCGGAGCGCGAAATCTTGATGGCGCGCACAACCTGGTCAATCGCGTGATCCTGACCAAAGAGGACCGCTTTCAGTTCGTGTTCGAGGTTCTGCAAACGTTCCTTGTCAGAACCGGAAACAGAACGCGGCGGGATTTTAGCCATGCGGGCGATGACCAGTTCGACATCGTGAACGGTGATTTCTCTGGATTCGCGTTCAGCCGCAGGCATCAGCTTGATCGCCGCGCCGACTTCATCAATGACGTCAATCGCCTTGTCGGGCAGAAAGCGGTCGTTGATGTGTTTGGCGGCGAGTTCGGCGGCGGCGCGAATGGCGTCATCGGTGTAAGTGACGCCGTGATGCTCTTCGTAAAACTTCTTCAGGCCGCTCAGGATTTTGATCGTGTCGTCGAGGCTCGGCTCGCTGATCTCGATTTTCTGAAAGCGGCGGGCGAGCGCCTTGTCGCGCTCGAAGGCGGCCTTGTATTCGGGATAGGTGGTCGAACCGATGCAGCGCAATTCGCCGCTGGCCAGCGCGGGCTTGAGAATATTTGAAGCGTCCATCGAACCGCCGCTGACTGCGCCGGCGCCGACGATGGTGTGAATTTCGTCAATGAACAGAATCACGCCGGGCTTTTTCTGCAACGCCTTGATGACCATTTTCAGGCGCTGCTCAAACTCGCCGCGATATTTCGTGCCCGCGAGCAGCGCGCCCATATCGAGCGCATAAACCTCGGCATTTTTGATCGCGTCGGGAACTTCGCCGCGCTGAATTTTCAGCGCCAGGCCTTCGGCAATCGCGGTTTTGCCGACGCCCGGATCGCCCACATAAATCGGATTGTTTTTGCGGCGGCGGCACAGCACCTGAATCGTCCGCTGCACTTCGGCTTCACGCCCGATCAGCGGGTCAATCCTGTTTTCTCTGGCGCGTTCGATCAGGTTGACAGTGAAAGCTTCGAGCGGGTCGCGCGACGGGCGGGCTTCACCTTCGCCCTCGGCGTATTGTTCCTCGTCGCCGCTTTCGCCGCCGGAATCAACTTTTGAAATGCCGTGTGAAATGTAATTGAGCACGTCAAGGCGCGTGATGCCGTGTTTTTCAAGCAGGTAAACAGCGTGCGAACGGCGCTCCTGGTAAAGCGCGGCGAGGATGTTGCCGCCGTCAATTTCGCTTTTGCCGGATGACTGCGCCTGGAGGGCGGCGCGCTGCAGCACGCGCTCAAACGAAGCCGTCTGTTCGGGCATCTGGTCACGACCGGCGGGCAGTTGTTCGATGTTTTCGGCAAAGAATTTTTCGAGTTCGAGCTTGAGCTTCTCGACACTGCCGCCGCAGTGGCGAATCACCTCGCTGCCGGTCTTTTCGCGCAACAGCGCATACAGCAGGTGTTCGAGCGTCAGAAATTCGTGCCGTCGCCGGTAAGCTTCGTTAACGGCGAAATTGAGCGTGTCCTGTAACTCTCTGGTAATCATCTCTGGTACGGCGATCTGAAATTTGAGCTGTGAGGCGCGTCACTCTTCTTCCATCGTGCACAGCAGCGGGTATTCGCTGGCGCGCGCGAGGCTGTGAACCTTTTCAACTTTGGCCTCGGCAATTTCGTAAGTGTAGACGCCCGCCACGCCGAGGCCCTGCTGATGCACGGCCATCATAATCCTGAAAGCGTCAGTCTCTGATTTATGAAAGACGCCGATCAGGATGAAGATGACGAAATCCATGGTGGTGTAATCATCGTTGTGCAGCAGGACTTTGTAGAGAGGCGGTTTCTGGAGCTTCTGTTTGCTCTCGGTTTGCACCGCCCCGTCCTGTTCATCTTCCCACTGTGGCATCAGGCAACCTCGTCGAATCTTCCTGGTCGGGGGAATCCTACCACAACTTTCACTGCTTCGGCGGAGCAGGTTTGTCGGGCCGGGCTGCAGGCTTTTCGGCGGGTTCGTCTATGGGCAGCAGGGCCTTGAATTCAGGCAGCCCGGACAGCGATTTCAGGTCTTCATCATCCAGCTCGGACAGATACTCCTCGTCCAGCTCAACCGCTTTTTTGAGCGCGGCGATAGCCTCTTTTTTCCGGTTGAGGCGGGCCAGCGCGCAGGCCCGTTCAAAATGCGCGCCAGCGGATTCAGCATCCAGCTTCAAGGCCTGATCGGCAGCGGCCAGCGCCTGCTGATAACGTTGTGCGGTGCGATGC
Organism: uncultured Heliobacteriaceae bacterium; assembly: GCA_964457105.1. Lineage (GTDB taxonomy): Bacteria > Acidobacteriota > Blastocatellia > RBC074 > RBC074 > DASRDU01. The sequence goes on along the minus strand of CAYWDW010000094.1, from coordinate 5,141 downwards.
AGACCGGCAATTCGGGTGTAATCATCGGCTGCGGGTTCGATGGCGATGGCGCGCTGAACGCTTTTGATGGCGGCGTCATAATTGCCCTGATATTCCTGCGCCGTGGCCAGCCAGTGCCATCCGGCCCGGCTGCCCGACAATTCTTTCGGAAAGGTCAGCAGCAATTCTTCCAGACTGCGGTTGCGTGCCCGGTCAGGCTGTTCATCAGTGAACAGTCTGACCTGCGAACTAAAATCATCAAAGACCTGGTCATCTGACGAACCGACGCCCAAAGCTTCAGCAAGCACAGCCCTGGCCTTTGCCGTCTGCTGATGATTGAAATGAAAAGCGGCGAGTGTGGCGTAACGCTCGTGATTTTCGCGGTCGCGGGCAATCGCTTCGCGGAAGGCGCTTTCGGCCTCGGCGAGGCGGTTCTGATGACCGAAGATCAGCGCCAGTTCCCGCCAGGGGCGCGGGTCTGACGGCATCAGGCGAGCATACTGTTGCAGCGGTTCAATGGCCTTTTCACGTTCATCCTGCCAGGCCGGGTAACGCGCCGCAAGCGCGTACCAGCCCGGAGCAAAATCGGGAAAGCGCGTGGTGAGCTGTTTCAGCAGGGCCGTTGATTCGTTCCCGGTTTGAACGGTCCTCGGCGATGCTTCCTTTTTGTCTGCCTGCTCTTTGCTCGCTGCTTCAATTGTTGCGGTGAGTTCCCTGTTGTGCAGCAGTCTCGATTTGAGCAACAGCAGGGACGCGCTTTCGCCTTCCGTTTTGATCAACTGCTCAAGCTGCGGCAGCGCCTCGTCGGGAGACATGTTTTCAAGACGGGTGCGGTCAGCCTGCGGATTGAGCGTGCCGCGCAACGGGTCGCTGAGGATGCGGGTGGCTTCATCAACATTTTCAAGTTCGGTGATGTACCACGCGCCGTTACGTGACACCAGCGTAAAGCGCAGCAGCCCCTGACCAACGAGCGCGAGAATAGTGGCGCGATCCTGACTGATTTCGCGCGACAGAATGTGCGGATTATCTGCCCAGTCGGTGGCCCATTCGCGGCTGACGGCGCTGGTAATGCGGTCAAAGGCGCTGATGACGGCGGCGCGCTGCCGTTCATTCAGCTTTGCCAGCGCGCCCGCGCCGAGCGCTGCGTCAGCCGTGAGCGACAGGTCAAAGACCAGTTCGCGCTCCGCCGCCGAACTTTCAGCCGCGAACTCTTTGATCAGCCGCACCGGATCGCGCTGAAATTCGGCCATGACTGAACGGGTGTCCAGCACTTCCAGGTCAAGCTGATTGAGCATCGCGTAACTGACAAAGGCATTATCAGCAAAGCGCAGGTGCGTCGCGTCAACGTAATCCATCAGCCCCCAGGTCGGATCAACCTCGACCCACTGCCCCAGATAAATTTCAACCCAGGCGTGCGCGCCGAATGATCCGTCACCATAAGCCGCGCCCGTCACCACCCGCGCCGGCAGCCCCAGCGCGCGGGCCAGCGCGACATACAATTCAGAATGCTCCAGACAATCGGCTTCGCGTGAAGCGAGCGTTTCGACGGCGCTGCCTTCGACCTTTTTCCATTTCAGATTGTTGTGCGTCCATTCGCCAAGCTTGCGCGCCACGCTGCGACCGTCCCTGTCGTCACCGGCAATCTCACGGGCGAGGCGCACGATGTCAGGCGCGGCAGTGTTGATGCGCGCGGTTGATTTCAGGTAAAGCTGAAATGCGGGTTCAATGACCGGCAGACTGATGGTCATCTGATCGGGAATGCGGCGCGCGGTCGTGGTGAACTGCAATGAATTTTCAGCTTCGCTGTCAGCTCGCTGCCAGGGGAACTGGCTCACGTCATCGCGCACGCGGGCAATGATGCCGGGCTGTCGGGCCGTGACGCGCAGCTTCATTGATTCCAGCCGGGTCGCCTGCCCGATGTTCAGGCCCTTCGGCACAATCAGCGCGTTGGCGACATCAAACTCATCATCGCGCGGGCCGAGGTTGCCGACGACATAACGACCTTCGCGGTCGAACGAAACGGCAAGGCGACCTTCGAGCGCGACTGTGCCATCGGCGGCAGGACGGGCCGTGATAAAGGCGCGCTGACTGTGAAAGGCGTGAACGAGCGCGCTGACCACGCTGATGATGCTCTGCGCGTTTTCGTCAGGACCGGCAAGCTGGCGCGCTTCATTGAAAGCGGCAGCAAGACTGTAAGTCGTAAAGAACGCCAGATTCGCGGGCAGCGCTTCGGTCGCGCGCCGGTAATCGCGGGTCGCGGCGAATTTCTCTCCGGCCTCAAACAGCCGCAGCGTTTCGGCGCTTTCGGCCACAATCAGGTAATCGTCAGTGAGCGTGAAAAAGAATGGATCGCCGCTCAGTTCAAAAGTGGCGATGGGCGAACCGAGCGCGGTTTTTTCAGGCACCCGGCTGGCACTGGCGAAAAGTCTGCCGCTGCGAAAGAGTCGGGCCGGTTCACTGTTTTTGAGCCTCAGCGCGAGAGCCAGCGCGGGCGGCCTGGCAAAATTGCTTTTGAGCGTCGGCGCCAGATTGAGCAGCGCAAAGGCAGCTTCGCCGTGCAGGTTCGGCGCCAGCACCTTGTCAATGTCGTCATCAGGCTGGTGATCTTTCTTTTCCGGTTCAGAAACGGTGGTCTGCTTCTTCGCTGACTGGATGGCGGCGGCCCTGATGGCCTGCCACAGCGCAGGCGGATCAATGATGGCACCGGCATAAAGCACGGTCGTGTGCGGCAGCAGCTTTTGCGGCGCGGTCAGTTCGCTGACGCTGAAGGTCCTGAAGCTTTTCAGCCAGTCATTATTCGGCACAGTCAGGTGAAAGACCGTTTCCCACGTGGTCGGTGTGATGCGCAGCCCGCCGCTTTCATGACCGAGGGCTGAAGAGAACGACTCAATCAAACGGCCTTCGGGCTGGTCCCGTTTCGGAATCACGGTCTGAAAGAGCCGGTCGAGGTGGCTGAAGAAAATGATTTCGCCACTGGTGGCGCGGGCCTGGGCGAGAGCTGCGCTGTGCGCGATGGTCGGGCGCGTGGCGGCATTGCCGAGCAGATCGGCGAGCGCTTCGCGTGACGGTGTCAGCACCGCCGTTGAGCCAAGCCAGGCCAGACAGATCTGTTCACGTGCGATGGTCTCTGGGGTGACAGTCAGTTTTTCAATTATCGTCACGGGCAGGTTGCCGAGCCGCTCCTGGCGAAATGAAATGGTGGCAGGGCGGGGACGTTTGATGATGCTGCGAACGGGAGAGTCGGCGGCATCGCTGAAGGCGGCGGCCATAAAGAGCGGCGCTGCCGCCGGCAGGATGCCGGCAAAGCGGGTCAGCGCTGACGACACTGCGGCAAATGAGCTGAAGCCGCCGAACCGTTGCTGATACAGCCCCAGCAGCCGCTCGAAGCGGGCGCGATCAGTCACGCGCGCCAGCACGGCGCTGTGCGTGTTCCGCTGCGCATCGTTCCACTGCGCCACGGCGACCGGCGCTTTCAGGTCAAGTCCGAGCGCGGCGCTGACGCTCGCGGTCGGGCCTGCGCTGAGGCTGTTCGCCAGTCCGGCCTTCATCATCTTCAGCAGCAGCGCGAAAGTCATCTGATCGCGCACTGTTTCCATCTGCACGCCTGAGAGGGCCGCGTCGAGTTGCGCCAGCGTCTGCTCGAAATTCGGTGCCATCAGGTAGAGCGTGGCATCCTGCGGAAAAAGCGTTTCGCCGGTCGCCGGCGCGTCATTGAATCGTTCAGCGAGTTTTGCCGCATCAGGCAGAGCCGCGCCTGTAGTTGCGGGCGAACGCAGCGCCACGGCGGCCCAGGCTGACAGCGCCGGATGGTTGCGCGCTTCCTGATAAATGGCGGCGCGGGCCGCGTCGTCCTGAGCTTTGGCGTAACGATCACGGAACCTGATCTTGTCAGCCGCGGTGACCAGCGCGCCCCGCGTTTCGGTCAGTCTGCTGGCTTCAAGGTTTTCAGGGCGCAGCGGAGGCGGGGGCGGGGGCGGACCGGAATCGTCGCCCTTGTTTTTATCGGCCTGCTGCACGGGTTTTCCGGCAATGGCTGTGACATTGAATTGCGGCGCGATCTTTGCCAGCCTTGCGTCAATCTCTTTGACGCGCTGATCAAGCTGCGCCGCTACTTCAGGCTGCGCCACTTCGCCGAGCAGGTGCGCCGCGCCAAATTCGGTTTCAGCTTTCAGCAGCTTCAGCAGCTCCGGCACGCTGACGCTCTGCGGTCTGATTCGGACGGCTTCGGCCAGCAGCGCCAGAAACTGCTCATCCTTCGATTGCAGCAGCTTTGCAACGGGCAGTTGCAGGCCCCTGAGCGGCAGCGTCACGGCCAGATGCAGCCCGGCAATGCGGCCTTTGCTGCTGTCGCTGCCGAGCAGCGCGTCGGTCATCTGCCGCGCCCTGTCATCGCTGAGCGCCGCCGCGAGGCTGAGAATCACCCCTGGATTGTCGCTGAGTGTCGGCAGCGCGCGATTGATGAAAGCCATCGTCACCGGGCCTGCTTCAGTCACCTTTGCCGCCAGCGCCTGCGCCGCCACGGCGCTGACATAAGTGTCTCTGTCGGTCATCGCCCAGACCAGCACATTCGGCGCAAAGGGGTCATCAAGGGTGCCGAAGGCTTTGATGGCCGCAGCGCGCACCAGCGGATCAGGATCGGTCATCAGATCAAGCACCACGTCAGGCGCGCGCCGGGCCAGCGCCGTGAGCCGCCCGGTCAGCGTGAAGCTTGAATCCTGCGCCGTGCGCAGCGCTGCCGCGATGTGCGCCGCTTCAAGTTCGGGGCTGTCCTCAGGTCTTGATTCACGACCGGCAAAGCGTTCCCGATGCTGCTCGAACTCCGCGTCCCAGTGGCCCGCCGCGCCGATGTGCAGGGTCATCATCATCCGCTTGAACAGCGGCTCAAGCTGCGCGTGTTTCTCTGCGGACGCAACGAAAAAGAAGAGGTGAACGCGCGGCCCGGCCTGCGCCATCCAGATGGTTTCGCGCACCACGTCGCCATGCGCGCGTTCAAGATCCAGCATCACTTCGCGGCCTTCGATGCCGCCGGGCCAGACGCGGCGCACCTTCACCGTTTCAGGATTGACGCGCTGTTGCCGAAGCTGACGCAGAAAGGAACTGACATAATTGGCAATGCCGTACCCTTCGGGAACTTCGTCTGCACCGATTGAGACAGAGGCTTG
>CAYWDW010000093.1:3690-11498 GCA_964457105.1 uncultured Heliobacteriaceae bacterium | reverse complement strand
CTTACACTGCCTGCGGGCAGGGCCTTTCAGGATGACCAGATGCACAAATGACCACTGTCGGGCTGTTGCTGTCGCGCGTCAGCACGTTTGAGAAACCCGCATAGTTCACGTTCGACACGCCCAGGATGTTGGTCACGTTGAAGAGATTGAAGACTTCGACAATTGGTTCCAGCCGCGCCTTTTCGCCGAGTCTGAAGACTTTCGACAGGCGCAGATCGAATGAACTGAAACTGTCGCTGAACCGCGCGTCATCGCGCACGAGCGGCAGCGGCTGCCCGTTCACGCCGCCCGCCGCGTTGAACTGCTGAATGAAGCGGTTGAGGGCACCGGCAGTTTTGAATTGTCGGCCTCCGGCGTTGCGCTGCAAAACGGGAATGCGCGAACTCGCATCCGGCAGCAGAATGTCCATCGGCACGCCTGAGGCCAGCGTCACAAGCGGCGCAAGCTGAAAACCGTAAGGCAGTTCGACCGCGCCGGAAAATGTGAAGTAATGCCGGCGATCATTGGGTGTCGGGCCGTATTCGAGTTGCAGGTCGTTTGAATTCACCGGGCCGCTGGAAAAAGGAATCTGATCGTCGTTCGCGTAATTGAAAGCCTTCGACAGCGTGTACGACGCGCGGAACTGATAGCGGTTGGAAAAACGTTTTTCCAGACTCAGCAGCAGCCCGTCGTATTTCGTCTTCACGCTCGATTCCAGATTGACGACGCGATCCGGCCCGCCCACGACCGGATTATTCACAATTCCAGTCGTGCGACCGATGATGAAATGCGTGCCGAAGTTATGCAGGTAATCGGCGCGCACGACCAGGTCGCCCGCCAGTTCACGCTGAATCCCAAGGTTGAACTGCTGCACCATCGGATTTTGCAGATTGTTGTCAATGATGTTGATGCCGGAAGCGCCCGCGCCCGGCAGGATGAAGCCGGTGAAGGGATTGCTGAGCGTCGGCGCGCCCGGACGGAACCGGCCTGTCGCCGGATCAATGAAAATCGGCGCGCCGGTCGGATCGCTCAGCGCATTGCCCGCGCGCACTTCAATCGCCAGCGCGCGCCCGTCAAGCCCGCGTTCGAGCGATGCGATTTCAAGCGTAATGCGGTCGTAATAAATTCCGTAGCCACCATGCACGCTCGTCCTGCCGTCGTTCGTCGCCCAGTTGAAGCCGAAGCGCGGCGCAAAATTATTGGTGTCGCGTTGGCGCTCGCCGCGATAAAACGACTGCACAATCGGATTGCGGCTGGCGTACCAGTCGTTGTTGTTGACGTTCGTGTCGAGTTCGTAGCGCAGCCCCAGGTTGAGCGTCAGGTTTCGGTTGACGCGCCAGTCATCCTGCGCAAAGAGCGCAAAATGATTGTTGTCGGCATCGCTGATGGTCAGCGATTGCGTCGGCTTCGCACTGCGCAGCGTAACCGCAAAAAGCAGGTCACCATCGTCCACCCTGCCATCGCCGTTGAAATCGGCCTGCGCGAAATCCTGAACAAATTCGAGGCGGCCCTGCTGAAACACGCCGAGATCGAACAGCGCATCTATGCGCTGAATCTCGCCGCCGAATTTCAGCGTATGCGCGCCGCGCACGAGCGACAGCGCGTCGGCAAACTGCAGCCGATTGAGCTTCGCCGCCTGCGGCACGCGAAACGACACGCCGTCCTGAATCGAAGGAAAAGTCAGTTGCGGCCCGGTCGTTACCGGATCAGTGGTATTGCTGAAATTGTTGACGCTGAAACTGAAGCTGTTGACGATGGTCGGCGTGAAGACGCGCGTCCAGTTGGTCAGGAACGCCTGGTGATTGTTTTTCAGATTTTGCCGCTGCGAAGCCGAGCCGATGGCGCGATCAAGCTTCGTCGCGCCGATGTCTTCGAGCCGCTCAATCGCGTAACGAAAACTGATGTTGTCGTAATCCGACACCCGCCAGTCGCTGCGCGCGAGTCCGAGCAGGTCATCGTGCGGCGCGGGCGCGAAGCCGCGGCGAATCTGGCGCGCCGCAACGTCGCGCCGTCCAACTAAAACTGCGCCGTCCTGATTGCGATACTCGACATTACCGAACCACCACGCGCGATCCTTTTTGAGCGGGCCGCCGAGCGTCGCCGCATACTGCTGCCGGTCGAATGGCGGTTCCTGACTGCTGTTGCGATCATAAGTCGCGGGCAGTCCCTGCAACCGGCGGTCGCGCTCGAAAAACGAAAACGAACCGTGCAGGTCGTTCGTGCCCGCTTTGGTCACGACGTTGATGACTGAGGACGCTGAACGCCCAGGCTCCGCCGAAAAGCGATTGGTTGCGATCTGAAATTCCTGCACCGCATCCTGCGAAATATTCAGGAGCGGCCCGCCCACCGCGTCGTCGTTATTGTCGGTTCCGTCAATCGTGATGTTATTGCCGCGTCCGAGCTGTCCTGCCGAAGAGATAATGACGCTGCTGGTTTTCGTCGGATCGAAATTCGGCGCAGGCAGGTTGCCGGGAATAAGCAACGCGAGCTCAAGGTAGTTGCGGCCATTGAGCGGGAGGTTCGCTATTTCGCGCGGTTTGATTACTCCTTCGATAACAGCGCTGGCCGTGTTCACCAATGGTTCCGTAGTGATCAGATCATCGGGAGAATCATAGATCTGTCCGACCTCCATCTGAAAATCTTTCGCCAGTAACTGACCGACTTGAACAATGAAGCCCTTGACGAGAAGTTTTTTGAAACCTTCTTTTTCAAAAGCCAGTTCATACTCGCCCGTGTTGAGGTTTGTCAGCGCGTACAAACCTCCGCTGTTCGTGACAGTCTCGCGCTGTGCGCCGGTGGCTTGCTGTGTCACGGTGATTTTCGCGCCCGCAATGACGGCGCCGGTCGGGTCTGTGACGCGCCCGCTCAGCGAGGCGGTGACGGACGACTGCGCAAAGGCCGCGAGGGCCGCACAACAGACGATCACAACGATGGTGGTAAGCTGCTTCATTGACCCCTTCCTGAATTCTCGAATGATGGTGACAGACCGGCCCTGCGCGCCGGTCAGAGCCGTCGGGGACTCGCAATTTCACCGGCTTCCGCTGCGGCAGGAAGCGCTGCCCCGCACGTCGCTGCTCAGAAAAATTGAAGTGAAAGTTGAAACGACCTGCTGTCTGACGCCGGCTGCCCTGGCGAGCGGACCCAATGCTCGTCGGTGATGGCCGGATGACAACCTGTCTGGTGCGCTCAGGTTGCTGAATGAACTGTGATTCGTCCGTGCGGTGCGGACGAAAAATCATCCCAGCAAAGCTTATCTGGAGGACATCCTGTAATCGAAGGCAAAGCGGCCAAGCTGAATCGTCCCGGTTTCTCCGACCGGCGGATTGATCAGTAATGACCGGATCGGGCCGCGAGCCTGCGCCCGGTGCGCGCTGATGGTGCCAAGCAGCCGACCGGTCGCAGCTTCATAAAACTTCACTTCCAGCGTTTCGCCATCGAGGCGGTGATAGCCGAAGACATATTCGCCAGGGCTGAGTGACATCGCGCCGATTCTGACCGGCGCCTGGGTGATCAGAAAATGCGAGTATTTGCCTTCAGCAGAATACCCGGCAGTGACAATCACCACGCCGGCGATGAACTGCCCCCGGCCATTGGTCACGCCGGAAGCGGTGCGCATTTCGGTTTCAATCTGCTCTTTTTCAACCGGTGCGCGCGCGGGAATCAGGGCGGCCAGTTCTTTTTCCGTCGCGGTCCGCCACTTCGCCTGGCTCGCCAGGGTCAGGGCCGACCAAAGCCCGGCAGAGATCAGCAGAAAGATGGCGTGCCTGATCGTTCGACTGGTCATAGCCTCTCGCCGATGGCAGCTCTGAAGCGCATTGTTCAGCGCTGCTGTTGAATGACAAAAATAAAACCGCTGTTGTGGGAAAATCCGCAGACGACGCGCAGCCTAACACGGCGGAGCCGGGCTGTCTTGAACCTGAGGTTGGTGGAACAGATCAAACTTTAGTTGGAGAAAGCGGAGAAATTCGCTAATCGAGGTGGATAATTCCCCGCTGCAGGGCTGAGGTGGCGGCCTGCGTGCGGTCGCTGACGCCCAGCTTGCCAAGCAGCGAATTGACGTGCGATTTGACGGTGGCTTCAGAGATGGCCAGGGCCGTCGAGATTTCCCTGTTGCTGCGGCCTTTGACGATGAGTTCGAGTACCTGCAGTTCGCGCCCGGTCAGTTCCTGCCCGGCGATTCGTTCCGCCAGGCGTTCCGCCACGGGCGCGGGAATGCGGCGCGCTCCGGCGTGAACAGTGCGAATGGCGGCGAGCAGTTCGTCAAAGGACATGCCCTTGAGCAGGTAGCCCTGCGCTCCGGCCTGCAGGGCGCGGTAAATATCCTCATCACCATCGTAAGTGGTCAGGACGATGATCCGGGCGGTCGCAAATTCGCGGCGAATGGCCCTGGTCGCTTCAACGCCGCCCAGTCCCGGCAGCCGCAAATCCATCAGCGTCACATCGGGGCGATGCTGACGAAACAGTTCGACAGCCTGTGCCCCGTCTGCGGCTTCCGCCACAACTTTCAATCCCGGTTCGGAATTGATCAGGGCAACCAGCCCCTGGCGCACAATCTGATGGTCATCAACGACCAGCACCCTGATTGAAGAGTCTGTTTCCATAGCCTTGAAAAAGTTCTGTGCCCGCTTCGCCTCAACTGCCGAGCGGAACCTCGACCACAATTTCCGTGCCCTGCTGCGGACGACTGCTGATGGTGAAACGTCCGCCAATCCGCTCAGCCCGTTCGCGCATGCCGACCAGACCGAAATGCCCGTGACCGTCCTGGTCGGGCTGATAAATAAAACCGCGACCGTCATCGCGCACGCTGAAGCAGAGTTTGTCAGGCTCGAACCTGAGCGCCAGATCCAGCCTTGAGGCCTGCGCGTGTCTGAGGGCGTTGTTGATGGCCTCCTGCCCGATGCGCAGCAGGTTGTCTTCAATGGCGCGCCCAGGCTGCCGGTAAGCCCCGCTGACCTGCACGTGCGCCTGGACGGGCGTGCCGGCGACCAGGCGCCTGGCGATGTCGGCCAGCGCGGCGGGCAGGTCAGCGCCTTCGAGCGCCTGCGAACGCAAATTCCAGACTGACCGCCGGGCTTCGGCCAGACTGTCGCGCGCCAGCCGCCGCGCCTGGTCGAGGTGTGTTTTCGCGCGGTGTGGTGTGCGCTCCAGCAGGCGCGCGACCAGTTCCAGTTGCACCGAAATTCCGGCAAAGCCCTGCGCCAGCGTGTCGTGAATCTCGCGCGCCAGGCGCGTGCGTTCATCCAGCACGGCGGCAAATTCGTGTTCGAGGCGCCGGACGCGCGCACGATACCACCACCAGACGGCCAGCGCGAGACTGAGCAGGCAGAGACCGTAAAACCACCAGGTCTCGTAAAAATGCGGCCTCAGATAAAAATCAAAAGCGGCCCCGGTTTCGTTCCAGACGCCGTCGTTGTTGCAGGCCAGCACCCTGAAGCGATAAGCCCCCGCAGGGATGCCGGTGTAAGAGGCCACGCGGCGCGATCCGGCTTCCACCCAGTCCCGATCATAGCCTTCCAGTTTGTATCTGAAGGCCACCTTCTGCGGCGCGATAAAGCTCAGCGCCGTGTAAGAGAACTCGAACCGGAACCTGCCGGGCGGCCAGTTGATCGGCGTGATCGTTTTGAACGCCTCGTCATCAGCTGTGACCTGTTCGATGGCGACGGGCGGTGGCTGCTGATTGAACGGCAAATGAGCCGGGTCAATCATGGCGACGCCTTTGACCGTCGCAAACCAGAGCCTGCCATCGCGTGTCTTCCAGCCTGCCGGATGGCCGCCGCCGCTGCATTCACTCGTCTCCAGGCCATCCGCCGGACCATAGACGGCACAATTGAGCGGCCTTGTTTCACCAGGTCGGCGCGCTTCCAGTTCCAGTCGGCTGACGCGCATGATGCCCCTGTTACAACTCATCCACAGATAACCGTCGGCGTCTTCGAGAATGTGATAGATCACGTCATCCGGCAGCCCGTCCTGCATCGTGTACGGCGCAAACCGGCCATCCCTGAAGCGGTTCAGACCGCCGCCGTGCGTCCCGATCCAGAGCGCCCCGTCGGCATCTTCATAAAGCGCGATCACGACGTCGCTCGACAGCCCGGCAGTCGTGGTGTAGCTGGTGAACTCGCCATTCCTGAAACGGCTCAGGCCGCCCAGGGTGCCAATCCAGAGACTGCCGTCGCGGCTCTCACAGATCGCCCCGACCAGGTCATTCGGCAGCCCGTCAAGCACCGTCCAGGTCGTGAACTTCCCATCCCTGAGCCGCGTCAGCCCGCGCCGCGTGCCGATCCAGAGCGCGCCCGCGCGATCTTCGTAAAGCGACCGCACGTAATCATCCGAAAGCCCGTCGCGCACGGTGTAATGCGTGAGGGTGCCCTGGCGTAACCGGTACAACCCGCGCGGCGTGCCCACCCAGAGGCTGCCTGCGCGGTCATCACAGATCGTTTGCACGTTGTCGCCGGGCAGCGCCTCAATTGCCGCCCGGCTCCAGCGACCGTTCTGCAACCGGTCAAGGCCCGCCTGCGTGCCCGCCCACAGGCGGCCTGTGCGATCCTCGTAAACGGACCTGACCAGGTTGGCCGACAAGCCCTCACGAACCGTCCAGGTGGTGAACTTTTTTTCCTTCAGCAGATTCAGCCCGCCGGCTTCAGTGCCCACCCAGAGATTGCCCTCCCGATCCTCCAGAAGCGACAGGATCAGATTGCTCGAAAGCCCTTCGCGGGCGGTGAAGGCTGAGAGTTTGTCATCCCTGAAATAAGCCAGCCCGCCGGAAGTGCCCACCCAGAGGCCACCGTCACGAGCAGCCAGCATCAGCTCAACCTGGCTGCCCGGCAGCCCGTCTTTGACGGTGTAAGCAAGGAACCTGCCGCCGCGCAGCAGATTCAGCCCGCCGGAAGTGCCCACCCAGAGCCGCCCCGCCCGGTCCTGCGCGATGGCCAGAATTGAATTGTGCGCGAGGCCGTCGCGCGTCGTGTAAGCCTGAAACTTCCCATCGGTAAACGCCATCAGTCCGTTCGGTGTGCCGATCCACAATCGCCCCTGCTGATCCTGGAACAGCGTTCTGATCGCGCCTTCCGGCTCGCCGCGCTGCTTTGAAAAGGCTGTGAATCTGCCGTCCCTGAAGCGACTCAGGCCGACGGCGGTGCCAACCCAGAGCGTGCCTTCACGATCTTCGAGCAGGCATTCGATGCTGTTGTGCGCCAGGCCTTCGCCGGTGGTGAAGCTCGTGAACTTTCCATCGCGCCAGCGATTCAGCCCGTTGACAGTGGCGATCCACAGATTGCCGGAACGATCTTCGTCAACCGACCAGACATTGCTGCTCGACAAACCGTCGCGGGTGGTGAAGGCGGTGAATCTGCCGTCCCGGTATTGTGCCAGCCCGCCGGGCGTGCTGATCCAGAGTTGCCCGGCCCGATCCTCAAACAAGGCGCGAATCTGATTGTGCGGAAGCTCAGGCGTGTTTCGTTGATCAAACACCGTGAACCGGACGCCGTCAAAACGCGCCAGGCCCTCCCTGGTGCCGATCCACAGATAACCATCGCGCGTCTGCAACACGGCCTGGACGCTGTTCTGCGGCAGTCCCTGCTCCGTTTGCCAGACCTCAAGGCCGGATGGCGCCGGAGCCTGACCAGGCGCGAAGGCCTGCGCCGACCAGCCGGGCGTGAACCAGCAGCTCGCACAACAGGCAAGCAGCGTGACCCTGAAAGCATTGTTCAGATGCAGGCGCGGCATTGGATCAGATTGCAATGGCGTGAACGCTACAGTACGCGAGCGTCAGCGAGCGCCCGCAGATGCAGTGCCGGGGCGCGCGCGGACGCTCGCGGACAGTAGCGTACACC
>CAYWDW010000093.1:0-3680 GCA_964457105.1 uncultured Heliobacteriaceae bacterium | reverse complement strand
GGCACCGCAACAGACCGCGAGCTACCCCCCCCCCCCGGGCCGCAGTGCCGGGCCGCACGCTGACGCTCGCGTACTGTAGCGTCCACGCAGTTGAGCCTGTCAATAGCAGAATTACCTGGATTGCCAAAGGGCGGGCGTGTGTGGTCGCGGTTAAGCGCGCGACTGACTCGACTCAATCCCTGTCGTCATCGCTTCTGAGGCCGAAGCGTTCAGCCATGCGATAGAGCGTGCGGCGATCAATGCGCATGACTTCGGCGGCGCGAGAACGGTTGCCGCCGACGACTTCAAGGACGTGGCGCAGGTAGCGGTTTTCCAGCTCTTCCAGCGTGGGCAGGTCATCGTAAAGCGCGGCGAGCGGCGAGCGGGCCGCCTTGGCGCGCACTTCGTCGGACTGTAGTTTGGGCGGTAAATCTTCGGGCACGATTTCCGAGCCGCGCGCGTGCAGGGCGGCATATTCAACGGCTGATTCCAGTTCGCGCACGTTGCCGGGCCAGTCATAAGCCGTCAGGGCTTTGACGGTATCTTCGAGAAAGCGCAGCGGGCCGCGTCCGGCATTTTCTGTGGCCTGATGCAGGAAGCGTTCAGCGAGCAGCGGAATATCGCTGCGGCGGTCGCGCAGCGGCGGCACGCGCAACGTCACGACACTCAGGCGATAGAACAAATCCTCACGAAAGTTTTTAGCTGCGACTTCCCGTTCCAGTTCGCGGTTGGTCGCGGCCACGACGCGGGCATCAATCCTGGTGGTCTTTGCTGCGCCGACGCGGCGAATCTCTTTTTCCTGCAGCGCGCGCAGCAGCCTGACCTGCAGGGCCTGCGACGTTTCACCGATTTCATCCAGAAAAAGCGTGCCGCCTTCGGCCTCTTCCCACAGCCCCCGGCGGTCTGCCGCCGCGCCGGTGAACGAGCCTTTGACGTGTCCGAAGAGTTCGGCTTCAAGCAGCGTTTCGGTCAGCGCGCCGCAATTGACCGGCACAAACGGCCCTGCCGCGCGGGCGCTGTGCTGATGAATGGCGCGGGCAATCAGTTCCTTGCCGGTGCCCGATTCACCAATCAGCAGCACGGTCGAACGCGACGGCGCAACGCGGGCAATCTCCTTGTAAAGCTCCAGCATCGCCGGTGAGCGTCCGACGAGGCCCGTGTGTTCGTACTGCGCCGAGAGCGAATCGGGCACGGCGTGGCGATGTTTCTCGTCGCTGTGTTCGAGCGCGCGTTTGACGGTGGCGATGATTTCCTGAACCTTGAAGGGCTTTGAGATGATGTCCCACGCGCCTTCGCGTGAAGCCGTCACAGTGGTGTCGAGCGTGCCAAAGCCGGTAATCAGAATGACCGGGCACTGATCGCGCAACTGTCGCAGCAGATCAATGCCCGACAGCCCGGCCTCAAGGTTGATGTCGCTGACCAGCAGATCGAACTTTTCGCGGCTGGCCAGTTCGAGCGCCTGTGGCGGCGTCTGTGCCGTGTCAGTCTGCCAGCCCTGCGCCGTGAACAGTTCGCGCAACAGGTTGCACGACGCGCGATCATCATCAATGACCAGAATCCGTTTCATAAAAATCAAAAGGCAAAAGGCAAAAATCAAAAGGCAAAAGTGGAATTCGGAAAAAGGCTTCAATCTGAAAAAGAAAAAGTGCCGACCTTTTGCCTTTTGATTTTTGCCTTTTGCCTTTTGCCTTGTGCTTCGAGCCTTGCGCCCTCCTGTCCTTCACGGGCTGGCGGCAGCCGCCGGGAAGCGCAGGCTGAACCGGGCGCCCTGTCCCGGTTCGCTTTCGACTTCGATGTCGCCTTTGTGTTCGTGCATCACCTGGCTGACGACGACGAGGCCGAGGCCCGTGCCCTGCCCTCGTTCCTTGGTCGTGTAAAGCGGATCGAAGATGTGCGCGCGCGTTTCAGCATTCATGCCGCAACCGGTGTCGGCCACTTCAACCAGGATGTGCGGGCCGTGCCCGTTGCCGGCGACCGGGCCGACCAGGCGGGTGCTGATGTGCAGACGGCCACCGTCGGGCATCGCGTCAAGCGCATTGTTGATCAGGTTGATAAAAACCTGCTGCAAACGATCAGCATCACCGGCGAGCGGCGGCAGCGCCGGGTCCAGCGCGTGTTCGCATTGCACATTACGCGCTTCAAGCGTGGGCCGCGTGGCCGTGCAGATGCGTTCGATCAGCGCATTCAGATTGAGCGGCGACAGTTCGGCTGATTCCATGCGGGTGCGGTCCAGCATCTGCCGCACGATGCGCTCGATGCGGTCAATCTGTTCGCTGATGATTTCAGTGCGCGCGTCAGCCGCTGCCGGATCCCGATACAGCTCATCGTGCAGCAACTGCACGTGACAACTGATGAGGTTGAGCGGCGTGCCGACTTCGTGGGCGAATTTGGCGGCGGTCTGTCCGGCGGCAGCGAGGCGTTCAAGCTGCGTCAGGCGGCGCGAGGTCTGCCACAACTCCAGGCTCGTGGCTTCAAGCTGTTCGTTGCGCTGCTGAAGCTGCGCGGTCGCCTCGCGCACACGTTCACGCAGCCGGAGCTGCTGTCGTTCGCGTTCGCTGGTCATTTCATTGATCTGACCGAGCAGGCTGTTGAATTTCTGCGACAGCCGCCCGATCTCGTCCATTCGCCGCTGCGGCGCCTGCACGTCAAGCTCGCCCGCGCGCGCGCGCGACATCACTTCGAGCAGGCCTTCAATCGGGCGATAAATCAGATGACGAAAGAGCAGGTAAATCGAAAGAGTGATGAGGATCACGGCGGTCAGCGCCAGCCACAGCGCCTGGCGCGCATAACTGAGCACAACCGACGGCAGATCGTCGAGCCGTTCGATGATTTCGACGGCGCCGCTGACCTGTTTTTGAGCGAGGATGGGCGCATACACGTGATAGTGCGAATCGTTCGGCCCGGAATAACTTTCACTCACGTTTTCAGCCACCTGCCCGGCGCGCAGCGTGGCCTGAATTTCAGGCGGCACCGGTTCAGCCGGAGTGCTGCCGGTGGCGGCCTCGTCTTCGATAAAATCACCGCCGGTATTCTTCCAGACCCGCACGCCGACCACGCCGGGCCGCCCGCCGCGAATCAGTTGCGCTGACCGCAGAAAGTCATGACTCGCCTGCAACGAAGGCAGGTCGGTCAGATGCCCGGCCAGATTGACGGCCCACAACCGCGCCCGCTCCTGCTGATCTTCGTGGACCACATCCACAACGCGGGTGCTGATCGTCACGAGCGCGGCAATCAGCACCGCAACCGTGATGGTCGAAGCCAGCAGCGTGGTTTTGGTATGAAGCTTCAAGGGATGCACGCTCCTATCGTAGCAGACCGATCCGCTACGTTTTAGTGCAAGCGTGGTGCCAGGCGTAAAAGTGGCTGCCGACAGCGCCGGTCAGTGCCGCCAGGCGAACCCGCGAGAGCTGCCCCGGCATTGCACCTGGGTTCTCCGCGACCCGCCGCTGTACTGAATCGGCCCGGCTGATTTCACCTGTGGCGGCGAGTGTCAAATATGTACAAGGCTGCGCCGGGTGTGGCGAAAACGTCAGGCTCACGCGGCGTGATTCATGCCGCTGAAGGTTCTCATCAACGACCACCCCAAAAAAGTTTTCGCCCCGATTTGACAGCAGTTTTCGTCAGCCTGGCGCGCGGCCCGGTCACATCCTGACAACTCTGGCACTGCCATTGCGAGCAGCACGGGCAGCAGCAGGTTAACG
>CAYWDW010000092.1:0-11555 GCA_964457105.1 uncultured Heliobacteriaceae bacterium | reverse complement strand
CACGATTCGATTCATAACAGGAAATTCAGGGAAACTTTCGGGATGAGTTCAAAACCGGAAATCAAAGTAATGAGCCGACCCAGGAAATGATGGGGTTGACAAGCCTGCCGAGCAGTCCTGACGTGCCGACCACGATCAGCAGCACCAGCCCGAACGGACGAATCTGTTCGTAAAGTTCAGCCAGGCTGTCGGGCAGCAGGTTTTGCAGCAGGTGGCTGCCATCAAGCGGCGGAATCGGCAGCAGGTTGAGCACCATCAGGACAATGTTGAGCCAGACGCCCGTCCACAGCAGCATCGTGACCGGCTCTTCAAGCGCGCCCATGGCATCGCCCAGCGCCGAACGCGCCACCAGCTTGAGCAGCGCGAAGCTGATGATCGCCATCAGCATGTTGCTGAGCGGCCCGGCGGCTGAGGTCCAGAAATCGCCCCAGCGCGGATCGCGCATCCGTGATTTATCCACCGGCGTGCTGGCCCAGCCCATAATCCCGCCACTCATAATCAGTGTCGCCAGCGGAACGATCACCGTCCCGATGAGGTCAATGTGCGGGATGGGATTGAGCGTGATCCGTCCCAGATCCTTCGCGGTCGAATCGCCCCACTTCCACGCCATCCACGCGTGCGAAAACTCATGCACCGTGGTCGAGAAGAGAAAGACGGCAAACGAAATCGCAATCTGTCCGGGGTCTATACTCAATGCTGAGGCTCCTGATGACGACAAATTAAAGCAGCGGAAGTGCAAAGTAGCACGCGCCTCGAAGCACTGTCAATTAAGGCGACCGGCGCCGCTGTGTGCTATGATTCTGCTCCCCTGCAAACGAAGTTGTGAGGTGTGCCGGTTTGTCATCAATCCTGAAATCATGCCTGTTTCTGCTGCTCGCCGGTGGCCTGGTCGCCCCGGCGTTCGCGCAGACCGCGCGCCGGTCAAAGGCCGCGCCGAAAAAAGCAGCGACTGAAAATGCCGAAGCTGAAACCAGGGAGGCCGATCAGCAGCAGGCTGCCGCCCTCTTTGAGCAGGGCCAGGCCGCGCACCAGGCCGGGCAGCTTGCAGAAGCCGTGCGCCTTTACAGCGAGGCTCTGCACAAGGATTCATCGCTCTGGCAGGCCGAATATCAGCGCGCCTCGGCTTATCTTGCGCTCAACCGCCTGGCTGAGGCTCACGCTTCAATCACGCGCGTCATTGCACAGCTTTCTGAAAGCGAAGCTTCGCCCGAACTGCGCGCGGTTTTGGCCAGGGCGCAGGTCACGCTCGGCGAGATTCTGCTGGCTGACCACAAATCGCCTGAGGCTGAAGCGGCCTTCAAACGGGCGCTTGAATTGCAGCCGACTGCGCCCCGCGCTCACGCCGGCCTGGCCCAGGCGCTTTTTGCCAGCGGCCAGTATGCCGCCGTGCTTACCGAAGCGCGCGCGGCCATTGCAGGCGGCGATGATCGCGCTGCGGCTTACGCCCTGATCGGCGCGGCGCTGGTGGCTGAAAAAAAATACGATGAAGCGCTGCCCGATCTGAGCGAAGCCCTGAAGCGCGAACCGCAGAATGCTGCGGCGCTGCGCCTTCGCGCTGAAGTTTTCATCGCCCGCAAAGACCTGCCTCGCGCTATGGCCGATTTGCAGGCCTCACTGGCCGCCGAGCGAAACACGACCACGATGCTGCGGCTGGCCGATCTTTACGCGCAGTTCGGCAACACCGATGAAGCCGTCAGGCTGGCCAGGCAGATTCTCGCAAGCGAACCCGAAAACACTGCGGCGCGCCATCTGATCGCGGCGGCCACCATCGAATCGGCCAACACCGGCGAAGCCATCGCGCAGCTTGAAAAGATGATTCAGGCCGAACCTAACCGCGCCGACCTGCGCGCCCAGGTGGCCGAAAAATATCTGACCACGCAACCTGAAAAATCGCTCGAACAATACATTGCCGCCGCGAAACTTGACCCGAACAATCCGAATCATCAGATCGGCGCGGCTTCAGCCCTGGTCAGGCTGCGCCGCTTTCAGGAAGCAGTCACCGTGCTGCAGGCGCTCTCCGGGCAGAGCCTCAAACCGGAACAGGCGTATGTGACGCACACCAACCTGGCGACGGCGCTGTTTGAGCTGAAGGATTATCAGAACGCGGCGCGGCAGTTTCTGTGGATTCTCGACCATCAGCGGGATCAGAAAAAGACTGCCATTACGCTTTACCTGCTCGGCATCTGTTTTGACCGGCTGGGTGATTACGCGCAGGCGCTGAAGGCTTACGAACAGTTTCTTCAGATCGCCCCGCCGGAAAATCAGCTCGAAGCAGACAAGGTAAGGTTGCGGCTCGAACCGCTCAAACGTCAGCTTGCCAGGTCCGGCGGGAAGAAAAAGAACTGAGCCTGAAGATGCGGCTCACGAAAAGCGTCAGATGATGGCACAGAGATGCAGCCCGGCAGGCTCGGCGTTATAATCCTGCCAGGCCGGATTCAGAAATGGCCGTGTGAAGAGAAAGCCGCGGAAACAGGAATGACCTGGTCCAGCATCTGCTGCGTAATGGATCAGCAGCTTCGTTCAGGGATGAAAAGGGGTATGAAAGTTTTACTATCAGTGATGCTGGCGGTGACTGGCGCTTTCGGCGCGTTGACAGTCACTGCCAGCCAGGAAAAGTCAGCCGACCAATCGGATGAAATACTCAAAAAACTGACGCCTGAGGAACAGGCGGCGCTGAACAAATCCGGCGACAGCGCCAATGATCGCGTCAAAAGCTACCTGCGCATTGCGTCGGCGCGGCTGAAGAATGCCCGCACCCTGCTCGATGCGGACAAATACGCCGAAGCCGATGAGCAAATTGCCATTTACACCGCGCTCGTGGAAGATGCCGGGCGCTTCCTCAGTTCAGTCAAGCCGCGTGACAAATCACATAAAACCATGGAGCAGGGTCTCAAGGGGCAGTTGCGTCTGCTTGAAGGCTTCCGGCGCGACACGCCCGCCACTCATTTCGATGTGGCCGATGAGGCCGTCAAACTTTGTGAACGAGTGCGGATTCAGGCGCTGAAATCGGCGCTTGCCGCTGAGGATCTGCTCAAAACTCCAGGTCAGACATGATGAAACTCAAACTCACCCGCCTCATCTCTGCGTTCTGTCTGACGGCCTTTGTGCTGCTGACCGTTCAGGCTCAGAAACGCGATCACCTGACCGAACAGGAAGCTGACCTGGTGCGCGAATTTCAGGAAATTGACAAGCGCACTGAAATTTTCATCAAAGCCGCTGACCGCCGCCTGCTCGTGCTGACCAAACCTGACGCGAAGCAGACGAAGAAGGAAGAGGAAAGGTGGGGGCCGCTACCGACCGGCACCAGGCTGGAACTGCTGCAGGATTACAAGCGCATTCTCGAGGAGGCCGAAGAGAAACTTGATGACGCTTACGAACGCGAGCCGAAAAGCCCGCTGCTCGCCAAAGCGCTCAGCAAAATCAAGGAAGCCGCGACTCGACAGATTCAGCAGCTCCGCGCCTTCGCGCCGCAACTGACCGAAAAGAAGGAACAGCGCGCCCTGCTCGAAGCCATCGAAGAAGCCGAAACCGTCACCAAAGGCTCAACGCAGTAAGGTCGCGCGCCGCGACAACGCGATCAGCCCCGCCGGGCTTCGCTTCAGTCGTCCCTTCAGTCATCATCCTGCGTCGCTTCGCCAATCCTGCCGTGCGGATGCCAGGCGTTGTAATGCATCCGCGTAATGCCCTTGCGAGCCTGCAATTCAATGCTCAGCGCGGCGAGAACATAAATCTGAGCCAGCACACTGGCGCGCGGCTCGAACCCAAGCGGGCTGCCTTCGCGCTCCACCCCGGCAGACAGAAACCCGTCACTGTGCCGAGCAAGCCACGAATCCTGATTGCCAGCCACGCCGATAATGATCGCGCCGTTATTTTTGAGCGTCGTCACGGCGCATTTCATTTCGGCAGTCTCGCCGCTGTTGGAAATCACAATCACGACATCGCCCGGCGCAACCTGCCCCGAACTGCCGTGGACGCATTCCGTGCCATGCAGAAAATAGGCCGGTGTGCCGGTGCTGGAAAGCAGGGCCGCAACGTAGCCGGAAACGTATTCCGGCTTGCCGATGCCCGTCACATGCACCCGTCCGGCGCGAGCTTCGGCAAGCTGAATCAGATCGGCCACGCGCCTGAAATAATCAGGACTGATGCGGGCGCGCAGTTTGTCGAGTTCCTCAACCGCGATGCTCAGAAAGTCGCTGACGGCATCTTCGTAGGACGAATCGGGCGAGTCAGTTCTTACAGGGCTGGATACTTGCATAGACCTGCCAGGGAAAAAAATTTCAACCGCGAGCCACAACAAACCACAAAAAGCGCAGCGAGTCAAAGACCGGGCGCGCTCCATTCGATGCTGGCGCGGCCAGCCGGTCAGATGATAACCGACGATGCTGAATCCTGATTCCTGAATCCTGATCCCTGATTCGTTCAGAAAATCAGGGATCAGGATTCAGGATTCAGGGTGGCCTGCTGAGCTACTTTTTTTTCTTCAGTGCTTCCTTAATGGCGGCTTCGGCCATCGGAGCCATGATTTTGTAGCCTTCGGCGTGCGGGTGCAGCCCGTCGTTGGCGAGTTCGGCTTTGAGCATGCCTTTGTCGTCAATCATTTTGCTGAAGTAATCAAGGTATGTGTGACCATTGGCCGCGCAGTAACTTTTCAGCCATTCATTGAGCTTGAGAATCTTTTCAGGCGACCGCCGCTCGGACATTTTCACTTTGCCGTAATCGTGAATCGGCAGCACCGAACTGAACACGACCCTGATGCCATTTGCCCGCGCCAGGTCAGCCATCGAAGCGTAATTGTTTTCAATCGTTTCCAGCGTCATCGGTCCGGTGTTGCTGGCAATGTCATTCGTCCCGGCCAGAATCACGACGACTTTCGGCTTGAGCGCAATTACATCGGGACGAAAGCGGATGAGCATCTGCGGCGTGGTCTGCCCGCTGATGCCGCGATTGACGTATGGTTTGCCCGAAAAATATTCGGCCAGCTTCCAGCCGTCAGTGATTGAATCGCCCATAAACACGACGCGATCTTCGCCTTTCGCCGGCGGCGCGAGTTTGGTGTTGGCTTCGGCGTAACGTCCAAGCTGCGGCCAGTCATTCAGCCTGCGCTGCATCGCTTCGATGCGTCTTTGCAGGACTTCGACTGAATCCGCAGCCGGCGGCGTCTGCGCCAGCGCAGCCAGTGAACACAGACACCACACGACACACAGGACGGAGCTGACCTTGTTGATCTTCACCTGATTCTCCTTTCGATCTTTCACACGACTTGTTGTTGATGCGCGGATCATGCCCTGAACAGAAGATGCCGGAAAATATAGCAGCCCGGCAGGCCGATGCAAAACCCTGAGACCTGGGATTGCGCCTGCTTTGCCGCTCCTGTAGTATGGCCGTCCCGCTGCCACAGTTCACGACGATACCGGCTCATTCGCAGCGAGTCCCCGGCAACCTCAACCAGCCCCCGTACAAAGTTCAAGGTTATGGCAAAAAAAGCACTGATTACCGGCATTACCGGACAGGACGGCAGCTATCTGACTGAACTACTGCTCGGCCAGGGCTACGAAGTTTATGGCATCATTCGCCGCTCCAGTTCATTCAATACTGACCGCATTGACCACATCTATCAGGACCCGCACGAATCAGGCACGCGCCTGAAACTGGTTTACGGCGACCTGAACGATGCGAGTTCGCTCAATAAAATTCTGCGCGACGTGCAGCCGGATGAAATTTACAACCTCGGCGCACAGTCGCACGTCCGCGTCAGCTTCGACATTCCTGAATACACCGGCGAAGTGACGGGCCTTGGCACGATGCGGCTGCTTGAATCAATCCGCGAAACCGGCATCCGCCCGCGCTTTTATCAGGCTTCGTCGTCTGAGTTGTACGGCAAGGTGCAGGAAGTGCCGCAGCGCGAAACGACGCCGTTTTATCCGCGCAGCCCTTACGGCGTGGCCAAGCTTTATGCTTACTGGATCACGGTCAATTACCGCGAAAGTTACGGGATGTTTGCCTGCAACGGCATTCTCTTCAATCACGAATCGGAGCGGCGCGGCGAAACCTTCGTGACGCGCAAAATCACGAAAGCCGCCGCCGCCATCAAGCTTGGGTTGCAGGATAAACTTTACCTCGGCAACCTTGACGCCAAACGCGACTGGGGCCACGCCCGGGATTATGTCGAAGCGATGTGGCTGATGCTGCAACAGGACGAGCCGGATGATTACGTCATTGCCACCGGCGAGACGCATTCCGTTCGCGAGTTCCTTGCTGAAGCCTTTGGTTATCTCGATCTCGACTGGCAGCAGTATGTCGAAATTGACCCGCGTTATTATCGCCCGGCTGAAGTTGATCTGCTGATCGGTGATTCAGCGAAGGCGCGCCGGCAACTCGGCTGGGAGCCGAAAGTTTCATTCAAAGAACTGGTCAGGCTGATGATTGACTCTGATATGGCAGCCCTCCGGCGACAGCAGTATGGCGTCCGGGCCGAAGCCGGAAAGTGATGATGATGACTGCTCCATTCAAGCGTGTGGTGGTGACAGGCGGCGCAGGCTTCCTGGGTTCTTACGTGGTCGCAAAGTTGCGCGCGCGCGACTGCGAAAGCATCTTCGTGCCGCGCCAGGCCGATTACGATCTGGTCAGAATCGAAGATGTGCGACGACTTTACGATGACGCGCAGCCCGATCTGGTGATTCACCTGGCCGCGATTGTCGGGGGCATCGGCGCGAATCGCAAAAATCCGGGCCGGTATTTTTACGACAACCTGATGATGGGCGTGCAACTGATGGAGGAGGCCCGGCTGCGCGGCGTGAAAAAATTCGTCGCCACCGGGACCATCTGCGCCTACCCGAAATTCACGCCCGTGCCGTTCAAGGAGGATGATTTGTGGAACGGCTATCCCGAAGAGACCAACGCGCCTTACGGGCTGGCCAAGAAGATGATGCTCGTGCAGTCGCAGTCTTACCGCGAACAGTACGGGTTCAATTCGATCTTCCTGCTGCCGGTCAACCTGTACGGCCCGCGCGACAACTTCGATCTGGAAAGCTCGCACGTCATTCCGGCTTTGATTCGCAAATGCGTCGAAGCCGTGCGCAGCGGCGCCGATGAGATCGTCTGCTGGGGCACGGGCAGCGCAACCCGCGAATTCCTGCACGCCGACGATTGCGCCGAAGGCATTCTGCTGGCGACCGAAAAGTACGACAAATCAGACCCGGTGAATCTGGGCGCGGGGTTTGAAATTTCAATCAAGGACCTGATGGAAAAGATCTGTGACCTGACCGGCTTCAGAGGTCGCATCGTCTGGGACGCCTCAAAACCCGACGGTCAGCCGCGCCGCTGCCTCGACACGACGCGGGCCGAACGTGAGTTCGGATTCAGGGCGCGCATTGGTTTTGATGAAGGGTTGCGACAGACGATTGAGTGGTACAAACAGATGACAGCGGCAGCAGCGGGTTGATTCGTGACTGGCGGTTGGGCTAGTATCTGCGTCTTTGGCTGGCGTGCCTGAAGCCGACTGTGGCGCGGCACGCGGCGAAATCATCAACACGTAACCCGGATCTGATTTGCAAGGAGGCATGTTTTGGCAGAAGTAACGCTTTATCCCGGAGAATCCATCGAACAGGCCATGCGCCGTTTCAAGCGGCAGGTTTTGCGCGAAGGCATCATTCGTGAAGCCAAGCGCCGGACGTTCTTTCTGAAGCCCTGTGAAGCGAAGAAGCTCAAATCGAAGCTCGCCCGCTCCCGCTCCCGCAAGACCATGTCCTTCCGGTAGGTCGCACCGCGACATTCAGACCCAGACCCGCTGCGATGGTGGCACAAAGCTGAGACACCATCGAGCGGGATTTCTGTCTTTACAGCCATCTCAATTGCTCACGCCCTTCGCCTTTGCCGTGATTTCAACCTGAGCGCGATGCGCCGCTCCGGCTTTGACTTCCAGCGGCACTTTGACGCGCACGCTGTCCACCAGACAAAGCTTCTGCGTTTCGTCGTTGCAGAAATAGATCACAGCATCAATCGTCGCGGTGCTTTCACCGGCGACAGCTTCAACCGGAACTTCGAGCGGGAATTTCGGCTCGGTGAAATTGCGCGCTTTGTCAACGGCGGTAATCTTCACGGCCTTGTCGTTGCTCGATTCATAAGCCACATAAAATGGCGCGCCCTGGTTGAATTTGAACCCGGCAGGCAGCGTGAACGAAACGGCAATCGCGCCTGCGCCTGGCGCAATGGTCTGTTTCGGCGCTTCGACGACGCGACCGCGAAAGCGGCGCACCGCGTGCATCGTCAGTTTTTCGAGGCCTTTCAGTTCCAGCGTCGAAACCTGCTTTGTCGTCAGATCAATCCGGCGAATCAGATGATTGTTGGTGTCGGCTACGAACAATGCCTTTGAAGTCGCCGTGATGCCGCCCGGTTCGCTGAACTGCGCCTTTTTCAACTCACCATCCTTTGCGCCGCGCTGTCCCGTTCCGGCGAAAGTGTGGCTTTCGCGCTGCTCGATTTCGACCACTTTGATTTTGTGGTTGTAAGTATCGGCCACGTAAAGTCTGCCGCCCGCGTAAACCACGCCCAGCGGATGCTGCAGACGCGCCACCGCAGCCGGGCCGTCAATGTCGCCGTAATCAAACAGCCCTTCACCGACAATCGTGCTGACGCGATCACCCGGCGGTAATGAAGCTACGCGAATTGAACTCACCTCGCTGTCGGCAAAAAACAGTTCTTTGCCATCGGTCGTGATGCCGCTCGGCTGAGCCAGCGCGGCGCGCAGCAGCGGGCCGTCAATATGATTTTCCTGCCGGCTGCCGGCATAGGCTCTGGCGTCGCGCGTTTTCAGATCAATCACCCACAACTGATGCGGCCCGGCCATCGCCACGTACAGCCTGCCGTCGTGAACGACCGCATCCCAGGGCGAGTTGAGCGGGGTTTCAGGGCCGAAGCCGGATTCGTTGTAACGCGCCTGTTCGCCTGTCCCGGCAATCGTTTCAACCCTGCGCGCCTTCAGATCGGCGCGGCGCATCAGGTGATTTTCGGTGTCGCAGATGTAAAGCGCGTCGCCGTCAAGCGCCAGCCCCTGCGGATGATTGAATTCAGCTTCGGCAAACGAGCCGTCGCGTTTGCCGATGTCGCCGTCACCGATCACGTCAAGCACCGCGCCATCCAGCGAAGTCACAATCACACGGTTGTGATTTGAATCGCTGATGAACAGGCGATTGCCCTTTTCATCGGCCAGCACCTTGCCTGGATAGCTGAGCAGGCTCGGCGCGGCGAGCGTTTTTTCAAGCCGGAACTTCACGGGCTTTTCGTCAAGCTCGCCCCTGGCGCGAAAGTAAGCGGCAGTTTTGCCGATCACTTCATCGAAGAGTTCATAGATGCCTTCGCCCGAATGCACGCCGACGATTTTGCCTTTCGGATTGATCAGCACCAGCGTCGGCCAGGCGCGCGCGGCGTATTGCTGCCAGACTTCCATGTCGCGGTCGTTGAGGACCGGATGCCCGATTTCATAACGCATAATCGCCTGGCGAATGTTGTCAGTGCCTTTTTCATTCGTGAACTTGGCCGAATGCACGCCGACGACGACAAGCTGACTGGCGTATTTCTGTTCGAGCTTTTTCAGTTCAGGCAGGATGTGCATGCAGTTGATGCAGCAGTAAGTCCAGAAATCAAGCAGCACGATTTTGCCGCGCAGGTCGCGCAATGAAATCGGCCTGTCCGTGTTGAGCCACTCCATCCCGGAGGGAAATTCCGGCGCATTGACGCTGCCTTCGTATTGTCTGACGACCTGCGGATCGGGCGTTTGAGCCATACTTATTCCTTTCTGCAATCGGGGACAGGGAATGATGAAAAACAGAAATACAACAAAGAGCGCAGCGACCAGGCCGCGCGGGGTGAATCGCGTCAGGCCGAAAAAATGACCGGAAGTTTTGCTGTTCATACGCCTGGTTTTGAATCATCGAATGAATTTACGCTGCCGCAGTGAGCGCCGTTTTCATCATCAGTTCAAGCGGAGCTTCCCTGCCCGTCCACAGGCGGAACTGTCCCGCCGCCTGACCGATCAGCATCGCCATGCCGCCGAGCGTCTGACATCCGGCGGCTTCGGCGTCCTTCAGCAGTTGCGTTTCGAGCGGGTTGTAAATCAGATCGTAAACCAGCCTGACGCCTTTCAACTGCTCAATCGTAACCGGACTGTTCCCCGTGCCGTGCCCCTGCATGCCAACCGGAGTGCAGTTGATAACAATGTCCGCGCCGCCCCTGAACTCATCCAGCGATGCCGCCTGCGCATTGAATTCAGCCGCGAGCGTCTGAGCCTTTCGCACGTCGCGTGCATAAACGGTCGTCTTTGCGCCGCGTTCATTCAGTCCGTAACAGATCGCTCGCGCCGCGCCGCCCGCGCCAAGCACCGCCACACGCGCATCGCGCAGTTCAGTCAGTGCGGCAAGCGGATTCATTGCGCCGATCACATCGGTGTTGTAACCGTGCAACTCATCGCCTTCGACCACGACCGTATTGACTGCGCCAATCTGCTGCGCGGTCGGATCAATGAAATCAAGGTGCGGCATGATTGAAAGCTTGTGCGGAATCGTCACGCTCAGGCCGCGCATTGGCCAGTCCATGCGGCGGGTCGCAGGTCGCACAAAATCACGCACGAACTCGCCGACATCGTCAACTTCAAAGGGCAGGTAAACCGCGTCAAGGCCGAGCGCGGCGAGCGCCGTGTTGTGAATCAGCGGCGAGCGCGAATGACCGATGGGATTGCCGATCACGCCCATCACCTGACTGTTTCTGGTGAGCCGGTCAGCGCGGTACAAATAGCGCAATTCTTCAACCGTCGGCTGTCCGCTCGCGCTTTCGGCGCCGCGCCGCAGCGCGCCGAACGTGAGCAGCGCGCCGCGTGAGAGCGCCAGCACGCGGGTCGCAACGCCGGGCAAACCCATCCCAAGCGCAATCACCGGTTTCGGCTCAGGAAGTTTTTTTGCCCTTTCGATCAGCTCGAAAATTTTCAGACAGTCGGTCAGGCGCGTGGCCTGCGTGGCAATCTTGATTACTGCCGCCGGCGTGCGCGCCATGCGGTCGAGGATTTCATCAACATTTGCCGGGGTTTCATTAAAGTTGTGCCAGGAGCAGATGACTTTATTCCAGGGAATGGCAAATCTTGTCTGCGCCAGGCGCTCGACCATATCCAGTTCAATGTCCAGGTAATCAAGCTGGTCTTCCCAAACGTCAAGCCGTCGCCAGAATCGCAGGCGATCATTGAATCTGATCTCAAGTTGCCCGCCCTGCTCGCGTGGCCGATAGGTCAGAATCAGCGGTTTGAAGCTGTGACCTTTGTACCTGCGCATTCTGATTTCCATCAGCAGATTTATCGGGTGGCAATCTGCCAGATAATCAGCGCGCAGTTCAATGATGTCCGCAACTCCTGAAGCTTCATCAATCGCTTTGAGAAATGACTCAGGCGAGTTTTCAGTAATTGGAACGCAGATCAGTCCGGTCGTTTTTGATGGTTCAGCGGTCATCAGTTTTCAGCCTTCGGGCAACAGGGAGTGGTTTCTTGACATAAATCTGGTCGCTCTTTAGACTCT
>CAYWDW010000091.1:9456-11582 GCA_964457105.1 uncultured Heliobacteriaceae bacterium | reverse complement strand
GTTGAATTGCGGCAGCGCGAAACGCAGGAAGCTTGATTGGGTCAGTGGTCCGTAGTCAGTTATTCGTCGCTGCCTGCGGGCCGACAATGACTGGCCACGGACGACGAGCAACGGACAACTGACAACGGAGACAGCAATGTACAGATTAGCAGGCGAAAAGACACTGACACCGAATTTTGAAGCGATCCGCATCTCGCTGGCTTCGCCGGAGAAGATTCGCGCGTGGTCGCACGGTCACGTCACCAAGCCGGAGACGATCAACTATCGCACGTTCAAGCCGGAACGCGACGGCCTGTTCTGTGCGCGCATCTTCGGGCCGGTGACGGACTGGGAATGTCTGTGTGGCAAATACAAACGCATGAAGCATCGCGGCGTGGTCTGCGACAAGTGCGGCGTCGAAGTCACGCAGGCCAAAGTGCGCCGCGAACGCCTCGGTCACATCGAACTGGCCAGCCCGTGTTCGCACGTCTGGTTTTTCAAGGGCCTCCCCAGCCGCATCGGCCATCTGCTCGACATTCCGCTGCGCGAGCTGGAAAAGGTTCTTTACTTTGAAAGCTACATCGTCATCGCCGATCAGGACGAGATTGAATCGCTCGGCCTGCCGCTCAAGGAGCGCGAACTCGTGCCCGATGACCGCTATCGTCAGCTTCGCCAGGACTTCCCCGGCAAGATGACTGACGAAGTGGCGAAGATGGGTGCCGAAGCGATCAAGTTTCTGCTCAAGAAGCTCGAAGTCGAATCGCTCGCCGAAGAGTTGCGCGACCGGATGAAGAACGAGACGAGCCAGCAGAAGAAGCTCAAATTCTCGAAGCGCCTGAAGGTCGTTGATTCATTTCGCAAGTCGGGCAACAAACCGGAGTGGATGATTCTCGACGTGATTCCGGTGATTCCGCCGGAACTGCGTCCGCTTGTGCCGCTTGATGGCGGACGCTTTGCGACTTCGGATCTGAACGATCTTTATCGCCGCGTCATCAATCGCAACAATCGCCTGTCGAAGCTGATCGAACTCAAGGCACCTGAGGTCATCGTGCGCAACGAAAAGCGCATGCTGCAGGAAGCCGTTGATGCCTTGTTTGATAACGGTCGGCGCGGTCGCGTGCTGCGCGGCGTCAATAATCGCCCGCTCAAATCGCTGTCGGACACGCTCAAGGGCAAGCAGGGCCGCTTCCGTCAGAACCTGCTCGGCAAGCGCGTGGATTATTCGGGCCGCTCGGTGATCGTCGTCGGGCCGGAGCTGAAGCTGTATCAGTGCGGGCTGCCGAAGAAGATGGCGCTCGAACTTTTCAAGCCGTTCATCTACAACCGGCTTGAATCCGAAGGTCACGCGGCGACGATCAAGCAGGCGAAAGAGAAAGTCGAGATGCAGGAAGAGATCGTCTGGGACATCCTTGAAAAAGTCATCAGGGATCACCCGGTGCTGCTCAACCGCGCGCCGACGCTGCACCGCCTCGGCATTCAGGCTTTCGAGCCGGTGCTGGTCGAAGGCAAGGCGATCAGAATTCATCCGCTCGTCTGCACGGCCTTCAACGCGGATTTTGACGGCGATCAGATGGCGGTTCACATCCCGCTTTCGCCCGAAGCGCAGATTGAAGCGCAGGTGCTGATGCTGTCATCGAACAACATTCTGTCACCGGCTTCGGGCCAGCCGATTGCGGTGCCGACGCAGGACATCGTCCTCGGCTGCTATTACCTGACCCGCGCCCGGGAAGGCGCGCCCGGCGAAGGCCGCGCTTTTTCGAGCATTGATGAAGTGCTGCTCGCGCTTGATGCCAAAGAGGTCACGACGCAGACCCGGATCCGACTGCTTTATACCGGCAAATTGATTGACCTCGAACAGGAACGCGACAATCAGGACATCATCAAGGCCTCGGTGCGCGAGGTGAAGGGCCGCGCCATCAACACGACGGTTGGCCGCGTGATCTTCAACGATCAACTGCCGAAGGTCATGCCTTACATCAACGGTCTGCTCAAGAAGAAAGGGCTGACCAGTCTGTGTAATTACTGCCACCTGCGCTATGGCCGCGAAACGACCGTGAAGATGCTCGATGAACTCAAGGAACTCGGCTTTCAGTCGGCGACGCGCGCGGGCATCTCGATCAGCATTGACGATATGGTGACGCCGCCCG
>CAYWDW010000091.1:0-9446 GCA_964457105.1 uncultured Heliobacteriaceae bacterium | reverse complement strand
AAGTGATCAAGGTCGAAGAGCAGTACAAGGACGGCGTGATCACGAACATGGAACGCTACAACAAGGTCGTCGCCATCTGGTCAGAAGTGACCGAGCGGGTGGCCGACGAAATGTTCAAGGAGATGAACCGCCGCGAGAAGGAATCACGCGAACTCAATCCGATTCTCGTGATGGCCGATTCAGGCGCGCGCGGTAATCAGCAGCAGATTCGGCAACTCGCCGGGATGCGCGGGCTGATGGCCAAGCCTTCGGGCGAAATCATCGAAACGCCGATTCGCGCCAACTTCCGCGAAGGCCTCAACGTGCTGCAATACTTCATCTCGACGCACGGCGCGCGCAAAGGCCTGGCCGACACCGCGCTCAAGACGGCGGATTCAGGCTACCTGACCCGTCGCCTGGTGGACGTGGCGCAGGACGTGATTATTTCCGAGCCGGATTGCGGCACGGTGCGCGGCATCTGGGCTGAACCGATCACCGAAGGTTCAGACATCATCGAAGAACTGCGCGAACGCATCATCGGGCGCGTGTCACTCGATGATGTGAAAGACCCGATCACCAACGCCGTGCTGGCCAGAGCCGGTGAAGAAATCACTGAGGACATCGCCACCGACATTCAGAACGCCGGCGGGATCGAGCGCGTGCGCATTCGTTCGGTGCTGACCTGCGAATCGCGGCGCGGCGTGTGCATCAAGTGTTACGGTCGCAACCTTGCCACGGGACAGATCGTGGACATCGGTGAAGCGGTGGGCGTCATTGCGGCGCAATCCATCGGTGAACCCGGCACACAGCTCACGATGCGCACCTTCCACATCGGCGGCGCGGCGTCGAAGGTGTCCGAACAGTCGGCCCACGAAGCGCGCGTGGCCGGCATGGTGCGTTACGCCGACCTGCACACCGTCACCAACCGCGAAGGCAAGATCGTGGCGATGAACCGCAGCGGTTCAATCCTGATCGTGGATGATCGCGGGCGCGAGGTTGAGCGGTACCCGATTGCTTACGGCACGATTCTGAATTATCCCGACGGCGGGCGCGTGGATATTGGCGACAAGGTGGCGGAATGGGATCCGTTCACCTTCTCGATTCTGACCGAAGTCGGCGGCGCGATTCACTGGCGCGACCTGATCGAAGGCGTCACGGTCCACGAAGAAGTTGACGAAGTGACCGGTCTGACCCGGCCCATCGTCATGGATTCGCCGGATGAAAAACGTCAGCCGCGCATCGAAATCAGAACCGAAGCGGGCAAGGTGCAGAAGACTTATTCAATGCCGATTCGCGCCAATCTGATGGTGGACAATGGTGCCGCGGTTGAACCGGGCGACATCATCGCCAAGATTCCGCGTGAAATTACCCGCACGAAGGACATCGTTGGCGGTCTGCCGCGCATCGTCGAACTCTTCGAGGCGCGCAAGCCGCGCGAGACGGCGGTGATGAGCGAAATTGACGGCGCTGTCAAATTCGGCCCGATCACCAAAGGCTCGCAGAAGATCATCATCGTCGGTGAGAACGGCGAAGAGCGCGAATACTCGGTGCCGCGCGGCACGCACATCAACGTGCAGGAAGGCGACCGCGTGCGCGCTGGTGAACCGCTGATGGACGGGCCGCTCAACCCGCACGACATTCTGGCCGTGCGCGGGATGGAAGAGTTGCAGCGGTATCTGGTCAACGCGATTCAGGAGGTCTACAGACTTCAGGGTGTGCATATCAACGACAAGCACATCGAAGTGATCGTGCGGCAGATGCTGCGCTGGGTGCGGATCAAGGAAGTTGGCGACACCGAGTTTCTGCTTGAGGAACAGGTGGACCGCTTCCGCTTCCATGATGAAAACGCCCGCGTTGAAGCGGCTGAGGGACAGTTGTCAACGGCTGAACCGCTGCTGCTGGGGATCACGAAGGCTTCGCTCTCAACCGAGTCTTTCATCTCGGCGGCTTCGTTCCAGGAAACGACGCGGGTGCTGACGGAAGCCGCCATTTCAGGCCGCGTGGATTACCTGCGCGGGCTGAAAGAGAACGTGATTATGGGCCGTCTCATTCCGGCTGGCACCGGCATGGAGTATTACCGCAACTTCAAGGTCGCGGCTGATCCGACCATGCACGAAGCGCAGATCGAGGAAGAGGACGATACGCCGATCTATCTGGAAGCGATGGCGGCCATCAATGCCCGCGCACAGCAGGCGGCCAAAGGCGAAGTCGAGGAGGTCGAATTTGAGGAAGAGACCGAGGAACCGGTCGAAGAGAGCTTCGATGAAAACCTTGAGGGAGAATCTTTCCCTGAAGAAGCTCTGGCCGAGGACGACGATTTCTGAAACTCGCCAGCATCCTGAATGAGAACATCAGACCGCAAAGATCACTGATCTTTGCGGTCTTTTTCTTTGGCCGGTCGGCCCTTCAGCCGTCAGCGCCTGGCCAGTCTGACCGTTGAATCTGACCGGCAGGGCGAAGGGCCTGGTCAGGCTGACCGAACGTGATTCTGACTGAAACCCGCAAAGACTGTAGTTTCAACTCTTCCGGCGTGAATGGTGCTGAGGCGCGGCTGGCACGGACGTTGCTCAAATGGCAGTGGCTCAGGCACGGTGCGTTCAGGGCAGCGGACGAACTGATTCGGCTATCGCTGCCGGACAACAAAAACAAGGAGCAATATGAGTTTCTCGAATCCCAGAAAGAGTACCAGCAGATTTCCTCTCAGCGCCGCCTGGTTGATGGCGCTGGCGGCGATACTGCTGTCGCTGACTGCAGGGCAGGTTGAGGCTCAGGATGCATCAGGCAAACTGGCGCCGGGATTGCGGCGCGAGCGCGAGGCGGCCACTAAAGGCCGGATGGTTCGCGTGATTATCAACACCAGAAAGGCGCCGACGGCTGATGATGAATCGGCAGTCAGAAAGGCCGGAGCCAGTCGCGTGCGCCGCTTCGGCAACCTGAATCTGATGACCGCCGAAGTGCCCGCCGAAAGCATCGAGGCGCTCGCCGCACAGCATCAGGCCGAGTGGATTTCTGAAGATTCTGAAGTCAGATCCACGGGCGGCAACGATCCGAATCAGGCCAATTACTCAGTGTCAGGTCTGCCGAGCAGCCACCTGTCAGCCGCGACCGGACTTGAAAGCCTGATGCGGGCGATCAGCAGCGGCCAGGTCACCATCAGCACGCCGACCACAAATGTTTCGTCGCGTAACGGAGCGACGGCTACCTTCAGCAGTTCAGCGGATAATAAAAGCACCCCGGCGATTGCTATTCTGGATTCAGGCATTTCATCGCCCAACGGCGCCGACCTCAGTTCGAGCCGCATTCTCGCGCGCGTTGATTTCACCGGCAGCGCGCGGCAGAACGTGGACCTTTACGGGCACGGCACGCACGTGGCCGGCATCGCCGCCGGAACGGGCGCTTATTCGATCAGCAACTGGCTGATGACGAAAAAGGACAGCACCTTTCAGGGCGTGGCGCCCATGGTCAATCTGGTGGATGTGCGGGTGCTGAATGAAAACGGCATCGGCAACGCCGCCTCGGTCATTGCAGGCATTGACTGGGTGCTGGCCAACAAAGACAAGTACAACATTCGCGTCATCAACCTGAGCCTGGGCGGGCCGGTCACGCAGTCTTACAAAACCGATCCGCTTTGCCAGGCCGTCGAACGCGCCGTTGAGGCAGGCATCGTGGTGGTCTGTGCCGCCGGCAATTTCGGCAGGACTGAAGACGGGCAGCCGATTTATGGCGGCATCGTGTCGCCGGGCAATGAT
Source organism: uncultured Heliobacteriaceae bacterium (assembly GCA_964457105.1). Taxonomy (GTDB): domain Bacteria; phylum Acidobacteriota; class Blastocatellia; order RBC074; family RBC074; genus DASRDU01. Next base: position 5,718 of record CAYWDW010000091.1, on the reverse strand, counting down.
CCGTATGTGATCACCGTCGGCGCCGTCAATACCTTACAGACCAATGTTCGTTCGGATGATCTGGTGGCGACTTACAGCTCGCACGGTCCGACGCTGGTTGACGGGCTGATCAAGCCTGACCTGGTTGCGCCGGGCAACCGGATCGTGTCGCTGCGCGCCAGCACGATGCCCGGTGGCGGCAATGTGCTGAGCAATGAAATGGGGCTGGCTTTGCCGAAACTGACGATCAGTTCACTGGCAAAAAGTTATATGACGATGAGCGGCACCTCGATGGCTGCGCCGGTCGTCTCGGGCGCGGTCTCGCTGATGCTGCTGACCAATCCGTCACTGACGCCGAGGATGGTCAAGGCGCTGCTGCGATTTACCGCGCAGCCGCTGGCCAGTCAGCAGTCGCAGCCGCTCTACCGCCAACTGGTCACGGAAGGCGCAGGCGAAGTGAATATGGACGCCGCCGTCAGGCTGGCGGCGCTGGTGCGCAGGGATGCCAGTCAGGCGAAACCCGGAGAGTTCCTGCTTGCTGACGGCAAAACGCTCAGCCGCCTGAATCTCACTTCGACCATTGCCGGTGAAACAGTCGGCTTCAATAAGGAAATCATCGGCTCGGACGGGATTCTGTTTGCTGACGGGATACTGTTTGCCGACGGGATTCTGTTTGCCGATGGCCACGTCATGGGCAACGGGATTCTGTTCGCCGATGCGCTGTCGCGCCAGGGTGGTTATTCAATTCCGGGCAATAAGGTGCTGACGGCGGGAATTCTGTTTGCCGATGGCATTCTGGCCGCGGACGGAATTCTCGTGGCCGACAAGGCGCTGCGGGCTGACGGGATTCTGTTTGCCGACGGAATACTGTTTGCCGACGGGACGCCGCTGGCCGCAGGCATTCTGTTTGCCGATGGCATTTTGTTTGCCGATGGCATTCTGGCGGCGGACGGCATTCTGGCTGCCGATGGCATTCTGGCTTCAGACGGGATTCTGTTTGCTGATGGTTTTGTCACCAGTCAGGGACGGCAGCCTGTGCCTTACGACACCCGGCTGAAAAACGGGCAGACGCTGGCTGAAGCGCTGGTCAACCGGCAGGTCGCTTTTCAGTTTGAAGATAGCTGGCGCGGCGCGCTGCTCGATCCGGTTTCGGTGCTGTCGGCAACCGGAACGCAACTCAGCAGCGGCAACGAACTCCAGGTGACAGGGCTGAAATTCCTGGCCGACAGTGACAGCCCGTACTATCCGCGCCGGGGCCGGTAAGCGCTGCTGCACGCATGCAGAGTTCAATGCTGACAACAGGGCCGTGTCTCACGCTGCGGTGTGAGGCACGGTTTTGTTTTTGGGCGATGTCGGCGCAGATTTATCAGGGGCGTGTCATCAGTTATTGATTATTGTCGGGTTTCTTGGCCGTTCAGGTGGCGTATGCTAGACTCGTCGCCGCTGCGGCACTCGCATCCCCCGGATCTGCCGCAACTGATTTGCTGCTGACCCGGCGCCTCACGCCCCGTTCAGATGCCAGGCAGTACACCAACAACAATTCTGCACAGACTCTGAATCAGAGTGCCGGAACCTTTGCCCCAGCCGGACGTTGAATCGGGGTGTCTGCGCCAGGCCAGCCGGATGCTCACGCGGCTGTGGCGTATCGCGTGCCCCTGATTGCTCAATGCCGGAAATGCGAGGAGGTCAAAATACTGTGAATAGAAACCAGGGATTATTCTTTCTGAGCCTGCTGGTCGCCGTCCTGCTGGTGGCCGGACTGGCTGATCGTTCACCGGTCTTTGCTCAGCCGGGAACGTCGGACAAAGCGAAGAGCAGCGGGGCCAGTGCCCAGGAGCAGAAAAAAGAACAGGACGACGGCCCGGTGGCCATCACCGAACGCAGCCGCAGCGAGGAGACTCGCAAGGAACCGCCCAAGCTCGAACCCGGCCAGATCGGCGTGGTGGGGTTTGGCGACATCAACAACAAGGGCGAAGTCGCTTTCTGGGGCCGGTTCATTTCGCCCGGATCAGCACAGGGCGTCGGGCGCGCGATCTTTGTCAAATCCGCTGCCGGAATGCGCATGATTGTGCGCGATGGCGACAAGGCGGCCAACCTGGATGAGCCGCTGACCGATTTCGGCAATCCTTCGATCACTGATAACGGCGAGCTGGTTTTCACGGCCAGCTACGGGCATCTGGCTCCGCGCGTGTCGGAGCAATCCGCCTCAGCCACGCCGCCGGGACAGCCGGTCACTGCCGCGCCTGAGCGAGAGAAGACCGGCATTTTCATCAAAGACTCAAAGGGCCTGCGCCTGCTGGCTGAAGTCGGCCAGGAAGTGCCCAGAATGCCGTCGCACTTCAGCAATCTGGGCAATCCGACAGCCAACAGCAAAGGGTTGCTGACTTTTGTCGGCACTTACATTGACCCTGACGGGCGCGGGCTGTTTTATCTGGATTCAGCGCAGCAGCCGCCCAAACTCAGCCTGCTGGTCCGCAGCGGGCAGCCTTCGGTCGCTGAAGGTCGGATGGTTTACTCCGAACACTTTTATCCATCGGCCATCAACGAACGCGGCGAAGCGGCTTTCTTTGTGCGGCTCGGCGACAGTGGCGGCATTTTCGTCAAACGCGAAAAGGGCATTGAACTGATTGCGCAGCAGGGGAAGGCCTCGCCGGTGGCCGAAGGCAGATACATCGGCTTCGGCAACCTCGCCCCCGCCATCAGCAGCAAAGGCGATGTGGCCTATGTCGGCTTCTTTGACGGCCCGAACGCCGGGCGCGGTCTGTTTGTCAAAATGGCTGAGCAGGAAGGCCCGGCGAAACTGATCGCCCGGTCCAATGATCCGGTGGGCAATACGGAGGCGAAATTTTCAAGTTTCGCTGCTCCGTCCATCAATGCGCGCGGCGATGTGGCCTTCATTGGTTTTTACGGCGGGCGCACGCGCGGCATTTTCGTCAAAACCGCGAAAGGCCTTGAAATCATCGCGCGCGCTGAAGACCCCGTGCCAGGCGGAGCGAAGGGCGAAGTCTTCAACAATTTTGCCAGTCTGGCGATGAACGATCAGGGCCAGGTCGTCTTTTACGGCCAGGTCAGGGGCAGCGGCACGGTTGGCCTGTTCATCTGGGACGAAAAGGGATTGCGTTACCTCGTCAAACGCGGCGACAAAATCCCCGATCTGAAAGTCGCGCAGAGCCAGTAATCATCAAATCGTCGGCCCTCCGGTCAGGCCGCAGGCGGCTGATTCGTCAGCCGTCTGCGGCCTTTGTGTTTTTGGGCGGCAGAGTCAGTGCCTGAAATGTCTCAGTCCGGTCAGCAGCATCGCCAGGCCGTGTTCGTTGGCGGCCTGAATGACTTCGGCATCGCGGACTGAGCCGCCGGGCTGAATGATGGCCGTGATGCCGTGCCGCGCGGCTTCATCCACGCCGTCGCGGAACGGGAAGAAAGCATCTGAAGCCAGCACGGTTCCGGCCAGCGGAAGCTGCGCTTTGAGCGCGCCGAAGCGGACTGAATCCACGCGGGACATCTGACCCGCGCCAACGCCGACAAGCTGATTTTCACTGGCATAAACAATCGCGTTCGATTTGACGTGTTTGCAAATCGCCCACGCAAAACGCAGCGCGCTCAGTTCAGCAGCAGTCGGCTGTCGCTCGGTGACGACCTGCAATTTCGCTTCGTCAATCAGTTCACGATCCTGATCCTGCACCAGCACGCCGCCGCTGATTTTTCTGAACTCAAACGACGGCGGCGCGGCCTTCAATCCGGCTTCCCCCATTCGCAGCACGCGCAGGTTCTTTTTGGCCGCGAATACCTGACGCGCGCCGTCGGTGAATTCAGGCGCGATGATGACTTCGGCAAACAGCTCGGCAATCTCGCGCGCTGCGGCTTCGTCCACCGTCCGCGAAAAAGCGATGATGCCGCCGAAGGCCGACACCGGATCGGTGGCTTTGGCATGCAGAAAAGCTTCGCGGGCTGTCGCCGCAACGCCCGCGCCGCAGGGGTTGGTGTGTTTGATGATCGCGCACGAATGCGGCACCTGGCCCGGATCGGATGCGGTCGCGGCCTGCACGCGGTAAATTTCGGCAATCAGATTCCACGCGCCATCGGCATCAATCAGGTTGTTGTAGGAAAGTTCCTTGCCCTGCAACTGTTCGGCATTCGCCACGCCGGATTCGGGCGCGCCCGCAACCTGGTAAAGCGCGGCGCGCTGATGCGGGTTTTCGCCGTAGCGCAGGTCGGTCACTTTCTTCAGGTCCAGCTCAAGTTCGGCAGGGAATCCGGTCGGCGCTTCAGCGCCGACAGTGGCCAGGAAGCGGGCAATGTCGCGGTCATAGGCTGACGTATGCCGAAAGGCGGTGACGGCGAGTTCAAAGCGCGTCGCCTGGTCGAGCGCGCCCTGATGTTCATCGAGTTGCGCGGCGACTTTCTGGTAATCGGATGGTTCGACGACGACGGCGACATCGGCGTGATTTTTGGCGGCGGAGCGAATCATTGCCGGGCCGCCGATGTCAATGTTTTCAATGGCGTCCGCAAGCGTGACGTCAGGTCGGGCGATGGTTTCGCGGAAGGGGTAGAGATTGACGATGACCAGATCAATCGGCACGATGCCGTGTTGCTGCATCTGCGCCTGATGTTCAGGATTGCGGCGAATGCCGAGAATGCCGCCGTGAACTTTCGGGTGCAGTGTTTTGACGCGCCCATCGAGCATTTCGGGAAAGCCGGTGACGTCAGCAACATCCTGCACCGTCAGTCCCTGTTCGCGCAGCAGCCGGGCCGTGCCGCCGGTCGAAATGAGTTCGATGCCGTGACGCGCCAGCGACCGGGCGAATTCCACAATCCCTGTTTTGTTCGAGACGCTGACGAGCGCCCGCCGGATCTTTTTCAGTGAATGGTCTGACACTCTGATTCTCCTGGAGTTTGCTGGATTCGGTTGTGAATTTTCAGATGACGCAGGCGGTAGAGCCGATTGTACACCAGCAGGCCGGAAATGAAATCAGCCGGAGGCCGGAAGCCGAAATGCGGGTCTGAGCAGGGACTTTCACGGCCCTGATGCCAGCCGGAGCTTAAATCTTTGCGCCTGGCTTGACTGTCTCAGCCGTGGTTAGTAACCTGACGAACACAGCAACAAAATATCAGCGATTGACCGGCAGCCAATCGTTTTCAATAACAGTCACGACGCCTGAAAGCAGGTGTGCTGACAGGCCCCCCAGCCTGTTTCCCTCAGGCCTGAGCCGGGCGTGAAGCATTTCAGTTCAGGAATTGACAAGTCAGGAGGATTGTCCAATGCCCCGTCGAATCCTCTGGCTGATTGTCGTCGTTGTGTCTTTAACTGCGTTGCCTTCAGATGGTCAGGCCGACCCCGTGCAACTCAGGCAGATGCTGACCTGTCAAACGGCGCTGCCTGCTGACCCGTCGGCTTATTTCGCACAGCCGGACGGGTTGTGTTACAACGCGCTCTATCAGCCGGATACAGAAAAATTCAAAGCCATTTCCGCTGACTCTGATTTCAGCCGCTGGCCTGTGCCTGAGGTCAGTTATTTCAGAGGTGCTGTCACTATCCCTCCGGTTGCAGCCCCCGCACTGGTCCTGGCCGTGCCCGAACCAGCCGTCCTGATTCTGCTCGGCACGGGCCTGGTCATCACTGCCACCAGAATTCGCCGACGCTTCAGAACAGATGTCGGTCGTCAGGATCAGGATGACTGACTCATTGTCGGGAGCGGGGGGGCGCCGGGACCCGCCGACGGGGATAAAACCCGGTGGTGG
>CAYWDW010000090.1:0-11586 GCA_964457105.1 uncultured Heliobacteriaceae bacterium | reverse complement strand
AGCCTCGTCTCCGGCCATGACTTTGTCCTTCCTCTGTCGGCTCCTGCCATCTGCCATCTGCCATCTGCCATCTGTCATCTGCCGTCCGACGCAGTCTTGTGCTTCTCTTTCTCCTTCTCGCGTTCGAGGTAAGGAATGCCCTTCTCCATCCACTCAGGTTCTGGCGCGCCTTTCAGGAAGTGATCGAAGAACTGCTGCAACCGCATGGTGTAATCCTTCTGATTCTGCCGCTTCCTCAGCCCGTGCGGTTCGCCGTTGTAGTTGAAGAAATAGACTTCCTTATTCAGTCGCCGCAGCGCCAGGTAATACTCGATGCCCTGATACCAGGGCACGGCGTCATCGGCGTCGTTGTGCAGCATCAGAATCGGCGTCTGCACACGGTCGGCGCGAAAGACCGGAGAGTTTTCGAGAAAGCGCATCGGCTGTTCCCACAAATTGCCGCCGATGCGGCTCTGCGTGTGTTCGTACTGAAACTGTCGCGGCAGGCCCGTGCCCCAGCGGATGCCGCTGTAGGCGCTCGTCATATTTGCGACCAGCGCGCCGGGCGCAGCGGCTTTGAAGCGATTGGTCTGCGTGACCATGTATGCGATCTGATACCCGCCCCAGCTATGGCCCTGAATGCCGATGGCCTGTTCGTTGACAAAGCCCTGATCCGCGACGGCCTGAATCGCGGGCAGCACACATTTGAGCGCGCTCTGGCCTGGATAGCCAATCGTGTAAACGATGTCGGGCATCAGCACCAGATAACCGTTGCTCGCATAAAACGACGGATTGATCGAATGACCGGGGCGCGGGTCGGTGAAGCGATGCAGCCCGTCTGACAGCTTTTCGTAAATGTAAACCATCAGCGGATACTTCTGCTTCGGATCGAAATTTTCCGGCTTGATCAGAATGCCTGAGAGCGGAACTCCGTCGGTGTTTTTGAAATGCACGAGTTCAGCTTTGCCCCACAGGAATTTATTCATCTGCGCGCCGGCATGGCTGACCTTCTTCAGCGACTTGAAAGTTGAATCGGTGATCTCGATGTCCGGGTATTCATCGAAGCGCGAGGCCGTCAGCATCAGCACATCGGCGTCTTTGGCCTTGACCGGATTGCTGAAATTTTTCGCGGTCATCACCAGTTTTTCCGGCGCGCCACCATCAATGCGCTCACGATAAAAACCTGAGTCCTTCGTCTGTTCGTTTTCAGCGCGCAGCAGCAGCGGCTTTGCCGGATCAATGCCGCGCTCTTCGGGGTCGAGTCTGACGTATCGAAATTCGATCTTCTCTTTGCGCCCGACGCCATCGGTCAGGTTCTTTGCGCCGCTGCCATCGGCGGCGATCTGCCAGATGTCGTACTGATCGTAAATCAGCACGGACTTGTCATCCTTCGTCCATCCGGCAAAGCCATAAGACGCGGGCGTACTCGGCGAATCCCAGTCTTCGCGGTAAAACGCCACGCCGAGGTTCTTTGTCAGGTTGACGAATTTGCTGTCAGGCGCTGAGATCGAACCCCAGTCTTTGCCGTCATAAAAGAGCGCGTATTTGCCGTTCGGCGACCACGACACGAGGCCCTGTTGTTTCTTCAACCACAGGCGGCGCGCGCCGTCACTGGCATTGACCAGATACACGTCTGCATAGTTCGTGTCGTATCCGATCAGCGTGCGATAAGCGCGATCATCAGTCCCGATGGCCCACTGACCATTGCTTGCCGGATTGACGCCTTCCATCGTTTCATCGGCCAGTTGCACCAGTTTATTGACCGGGTTCCTGAGATGAAAGACGGCGCGGTATGAACGATTGCGCATCTGCTCGGCGCGGACTTTCTGCATCGGCTGAATGTAATCATCCTTCCAGTGCCACAGATCAACGACTGCTTTTTCATCGCTGGCTGCTTCGGCTTCAGGATCTTTTTCAGGTTCGGGCGGCGGAGCGATGCCGAAAAAGATGCGGCTGCCATCGAGCGAAAAGCTGAGCGAAGCGCGGTCGCTGATCACAAAGCCTGCGCGAAAGTTCGGCGTCGCGGTCGAGACCAGTTCGGTCGCTTTCGCGTCGCTGCGGTTCCAGTCATAAAGCTTGTGCTTCGGTTCTTTCGCGGCGGCATCGTCGCGGTCGCTGATGAAGGCGAGTTGTTTCTGATCCTCGTCCCAGGTGAGTCTGGTGTAGCGGCCTTTGCCTGTCAGCAGCTCAGCGGGCGCGCCGTCAGCGCCTGGCGTGACGGCAAAGAGGCCGTTGGTCTCTTCCTTCCTTGACGACACGGCGTAAACCAGGCTCTTCGCGTCCTTGCTGAAGGTGTATTCGAGCGCGTCGGCAAACGTGCGTTCGCTGCCGTTCGTCAGATTTCGCAGGACCAGATCGCTGCCGTATTCTTTTTTCCGACTGCGCGGCCCGTTGCTGCCAGCGGCACGCGCGCCGCGCTGCTGATCGTCATCAGCGTCTTCATTCGGCTTTGGAGCGGCGGCTTTGTCTTCGGGCTTTGGCGCTTCGGGTTTTGGTTCCAGCAGGTAAGCGATGAAGCCCGCGCCGTCTTCGGGAACCTGAAAGCTTTTGACTTTCTCAATACGCGTCACCTGGCCGGTTGCAAGATCCATCAGGCCGAGCGCGTTTTTCGGCGCCTCTTCGGGCTTCTTCTTTTCCTTGCGCGCCTTCAGTACGTCGGCTTTGTCGGGTTCGATGGTGAAGGCCACGAAGCGGCTGTCGGCAGTGAAGAACGGACGCGTGATGCGATTCATCGCCTGGAACGCGGCGGCCATTGCCGCCGGATCATCGCCGCTCGGCGGAGGCGCAGGCGGACGCCAGCCGCGCCCGTGCTTCCATTCATTTCCGGTCGTGAGGTTGCGCACGATGATTTCGCCATCGCCATCCTGCGGCACGAGCGTATAAGCCAGCCATTTGCCATCGCGCGAAAGCTGCTGCCCCTGAATCGAACGCCACGCATCGTAATCCTGATGCGTCAGCGCGCGTTTCGCTGCGGCAGCAGGTTGTTGCGCGAAAGTGCGAGCCGGAAAGCTCGACAAGACCAGAGCCAGCGAGCAGGCAATCATCGTCGCCTGGCGCAGATAAAAATTCACTGTGCGTGTTGATCTGAATGTTGCGGTCGGCATAGGGGCGCTCCTCAGATGAGGTTCGACAAGCCGGTGAGCTTGTCGGACAACTTTGTGTGATCTGTCGCTGATCAGCGAGAGGTGTTGCAGAGCAGGAATAATGATACAGGGTCAGCATCAGCGCAAGGTTTCACTCTGAAACAATGCCTTCCCCTGGGTACGCAGGCATCCTGCCTGACTTCTGAAACGGTCTTTTGTCGAAGCAAAGCAGGCAGGATGCCTGCGTACCCAGGGGGTTACTTCGTCACTCCGCGCCTGGCGGTTTCGATGAATTCGATCAGGTAATCAATTTCGGGAATGCCGGTCATTTCGGCTTTGATTCGTTCGAGCGCCTGCGTGGTGTTGAGCTTCGAGGTGAGCAGCAGATGAAAGGCGTGCTGAATGTGGCGAATCGCTTCGTTCGTGAAGCCTTTGCGGCGCAGGCCGATGGTGTTGGCCCCGTAACATTGCGCGCCGTTGCCGTCAGTGCGGGCGTAAGGCAGCGCGTCCTTGACGATCTTGGAATAAGCGCCGATGAAAGCGTGATGACCAATGCGGCAGAATTGATGAATGCCTGTGTAAGCGCCAATCGTCACGTGATCGTAAACTTCGACGTGCCCCGCGAGCGAAGCTGTATTAGCAAAGATGTTGTGCGAACCAACGATGGAATCGTGGGCGATGTGCGCCTGGGCCATAAACAGGTTGTCATCGCCCACCTTCGTCAGTCCGCCGCCGCCTGCCGTGCCGCGATTCATCGTCACGTATTCGCGGATCACGTTGCGTTCACCAATCACGAGCCGGGTCGGCTCACCGGCGTATTTCAAATCCTGCGGCGACTGACCGATTGAAGCGAAGGGATAGATGCGCGTGCCGCTGCCGATTTCGCACGGCCCTGCAATCACAACGTGGCTGGCGATTTCAACTTCGCCCTGAATGGTCACGTCAGCGCCGATGACGGAGTACGGGCCGACTGAAACATTCGCTCCGAGTTCGGCTTTGGAACTGATGACAGCGGTTGGATGAAGCATAAAGATTGCAGATTGCAGATTGCAGATTGAAATCAGGTCTGACAATCCGCCTTCGATGGTCAGGGCTTTTTGTTGCGGTTGGCGAGGGCCGATGCGATCTGCGCTTCTGTCACCAGCACGCCGTCAACGTAAGCGGCGGCCTTGAGCTTGCAGTAACCCATCTTGTAGCGCAGCACTTCAACTTCAAGTCGCAACTGATCGCCGGGGGTGACGGGCTTGCGAAACTTCGCTTCCTCGATGCTCGTGAAGTAAAGCAGCTTGCTTTCGCGGTCGGGCACTTCGCGGAAGAGCAGCACCGCCCCGGCCTGCGCCATCGCTTCAATAATCAGCACGCCAGGCATGACCGGCGCGCCGGGAAAATGACCCTGAAAGAACGGCTCGTTGATCGTCACGTTCTTGATCGCCACAATCCGTTTGAGCGGTTCAAGCTCGATGATTTTGTCAATCAGCAGAAACGGGTAACGATGCGGGATGATGGATTGAATTTCGTTGATGTCCATAGGTCAGTAGTCAGTAGTCAGTAGTCAGTAGTCAGTAGTCAGTAGTCAGTGAACAACCAGAAAGGTTGGATCACCTGCCACTGACTACTGACTACTGACTACTGACTTTTCCAGTTTTTTCAGTCGCTCGAAAAGTTCGGGTAAACGTGAATAGAGCACCTGGGCCTTGCGCCACTGCTGATAATCCTGGGCCGGCATCATGCCGCCGACCATCTTGCCGGCTTCGACGCTTTTGGTGACGCCGGTGCGGGCGGTGATGATCGCGCCGTCGCCGATGGTGATGTGCTGATTGGTGCCAATCTGCCCGGCGATGATGCAGTTCTTTCCGATCACCGTGCCGCCGGAAAAACCTGCGAGCGCGGCAACGACAGTGTTTTCGCCGATCTCGCAGTTGTGGCCGATCTGAATCAGGTTGTCGAATTTGGCACCGCGACGAATGCGCGTTTCACCAAAACCGGCGCGGTCAACGCAGCAGTTGGCACCGATCTCGACCTCATCTTCGATGACGACGCGACCGACCTGCAACAGCTTGAACTGACGCCCCTGGTCATCGGGCGTGAAGCTGAAGCCGTCAGAACCAATCACCGTGCCGCTGTGAATGCGGCAGCGCGCGCCGATTTCGCAATCGTCATAAACCGAAACATTCGCAAACAGGGTTGTGTCATCCCCGATTTTTACGCGCTCACCAAGCACGACGCCGGGGTGCAAAGTGACGCGATGACCAATCACGCAGTCGCGGCCAAGGGTGACGCGCGGGTGAATTGAACAATCATCACCGATCACCGTGCCATCGCCGGTAATCAGATCGGGGCTGATGCCGCCTGGCCGGTATGGCTGGCCGTAAAAGGCCTGAATGGCGCGGGCAAAAGCGAGTTTGGCGTTTCGCGCAATCAGCAGCGGACGATTTTCAAGTGCCTCAGCTTCGGCCAGTTTTTCCGGCACGATCAGCGCCATGTCGCGTGACGCAGGCAGCAATCTGAGGCGCGGCGCATCGGCCACAAAACTCACGTCGCCGGGTTGCGCCAGATCGAGCGACGACACGCCTCTGACGGGCATCGTGCCGTCACCGCGCAGGCGGGCGTTGATCAGTTGTGCCAGTTCAGCGAGATTCATCTGACAGGGGCTGGAAAAATGCGGAACGCTGAAGGGTGACGGATGAACTGCGAAGATTCACCACTCACCATTCAGCGTTCACGGCATCGGTCTGCGCAAGACCGGTTATGGTTTCTTGGCCGCCGGAGCAGCCGCCGAAGGATTGAGCTTGTTGTACTCCTTCATAAAATCATCGGTGATGTCGGTCGAGATCACCGCGTAAACGAGCGCCTGGCTTTGCGACAGCGCGTTGCCCTCAAAGATGACGGCGATGCCGCGCTGTTTGGCGTATTGTTCCAGCGCCTGACCGATCTTGTCATAGACCGGACCGGAAACTTCTTCATAACGTTTCTTGGCCAGGCCATCCAGGTCTTCTGAGAGCCGCTTGAGCAACACCTGTTTCTGATTCAGTTCATCAGCCCACTGGGCGCGCACATTGGGCTGCACGGTTGCGCCCTGCGTCTGAATCTTGTTCTGCAGATTGGTGACTTCTTCCTGCGCGGCCTGAAGCTGCTTGTTTTTTGGATCAAATTCGACGTTGAGCGCATCCATCCGAACCTTGAGTTCACCAATGCCTTCACGGAAACGGCCCGTATTGATCAGTGCAATCTTGCCTTCGGCGCCGGTGCCGCCGGTGGGCGCACTGGCCGGAGCGGCAGCCGTCGCCGGGCGCGACGCGGGCGGATTCGGAGTCTGAGCCGACACCGCCACGGACAGCAGCGCGCACAGCGCGATGGTTAATGGAAACAGTTTCTTCATTGTTGTTCGTACTCCCTGAATGTTGTTAGCCATGATAGCGTGGATGAAAATTGAGACTGACGGCAGCCCTGCCGACAGCTTACCGTCCGGGCTTTCTGACGGTCGCCGGTTTGGTCGGGCCGGGCGTTGGTTTCGCCGGATTTGTGCCTGCCGGTTTGGCCGCCCCCGGAGCCGGAGCCGACGAAGCGGCGGTCGCAGGCACCGGATAGGCCTTGTTGTATTCGTTGATGAAATCTTCAGTGATGTTGGCTTCGGGCGCAGCGTAAATCAGCGCCTGGCCGATGCCGCTGGCTTCAAGCACCATCGTCAGGCCGTGTTTCTGGGCATACAGAATCATAAACTGGTTGATCTTGTCGAAAATCGGACCGGTCTCTTCTTCTTCACGCTTGCGGGCCTGGGCCTGCGCGTCCTCAGACTTGCGCTGAAACTGGCGCTTGAGTTCCTCAATATCATCGCTGAGCTTGCGCGCCTGAACCGGAGTCATGGACGGCCCCTTTTCCTGCAGCACCTGCTGTTGCGCGGCAATCTTGGACTGCATGGCATTAAGTTCGTTGCTGATCGGCCCGAACTCGGCCTGTAGTTTTTCGTAACGCTGCCGCATTTCGCCGATGTATTCGCGAAAGGCTGCGATGTTGATGACGCCGATCTTCATCTTCGGCACTTCAACGGCGGTCTGTGCGCCGGTCGCAGGCGCAGTTGACTGTCCGGCTGGCGGGGTCGGCGTCTGCGCCATACCCGGACTCGCAGCAAGCAGCAGCAGAGCGGAAATCAGTAAGGGTCTGGTGTTCATATCCTGGTTAAATCTCCAGATGGAAGTTCGGCAAAATCCGATTTTCAGATGACAGAGTTCAGAATTCAAATGGTTCGCCCCGCCGCGCCTCCGGCTGGCGAACCGTGATTGCTGCGCCCTGAGTGTCAGAAAGTGCGGCCCACGCTGAAGCGCACGACCGTTTTACGTTCAAGCCCGAAAATAAACAAACCCGGATTGACGTTCGGATCGAGGCTGGTCTTGGCGTTCGGATTGTAAGCGAAGATCAGCCGGAACGGCACGTTGATGACCGGCATCTGCACGCGCACCTCCATGCCGAGCGAGGACCGCAGGTCAGAAAAGACTTTGGTCGAGCCTTGCGACAGGCGCACGTTTTCATACCGCCGCGATTCACCGACCGCCGCCACCGTGCGGAAGAGGCTCGACGGGTTATTGGCAATTTCATCTGCCGTCGCAATCAGTCCGTTCGGCGAAACCAGAATGTCGGTCGAGTTCAGCACCAGATCCTTGTTGAAGGGAGTCCTGACGACCTGATCGTTATACTTGCGGGCATTGAATGAAGTGCCGACATCGGCAAAGGCCACGGCCTGCAGTTTCTGCGTAAAGAGCGGCACGCGATATTCAAGGTTGTAAACGAACTGCGTGTCGCCGCCCACCGGGGTGAAGTAAGTCGGCGCCTGAGTCACATTACAGAACCGGCCATTCGGCAACCGCGTCGGTTTGGTCAGCCCGGCACATTCGCCTTCCGGCGCGTCAAAAGTGAAGGCTCGCGCCACTGACCCCGGATTCAGGATGATGTTGCCCTGCGCGTCCTTCTGCACAATGTTGCTGCCCGCAGGGATGTCAACCTGGTTGCCGGAAGCATCAATCAGCTTGGGGACGACGTTTTTTGATGACAGAAACTGATCCACCGGCACGAGCGGCGAAATCGAACGGATGTTGTAACCGCGAATGTCGTATTCACCGCCGAGGAAGAAGCGCTCGAAGATCGGCACGCCGCCGACAAACGAGAACGAATCAGTCTGGAACGGAGTGCCGTAGCTGCGAATGTGCGAAGCCAGCAGGCGCATTCCAAGCACATGCGGCAGTTCTGACCGCTTGCGCAGCACGGGCACGAAATATTTGTATTCGAGCGAAGGCGCAAAGGTGCGCACGTCACCGCCAAGAATGCCGCCGGCGAGCGAGAAGCCCAGAAAGAGGCTCTGTCCGCGCGTCGGATCGAGATATGAGTTCAGCGAGTTGTAGGAGATGGACGGCGTGAGCCGACTCGTCAGAATGCGCGGCTGCGTGAAAGTCACCGGAATATCATTCTTCGGATCGTTGTCACGGTTGACCTTCGGATCCTGCAGGCTGGAGGCCGTCAGCGAATAGGACAACCCCAGGCGCGTGAATCGGGAAAGTTTCGGAAACCGGTTCGACAACACGGCCAGCGGCGACTGAGCGCTGATCGTGCCGCCCGCCGTGCGCTGCGTGAACAGCGTGTCGGCATTGACGCTGGAGAGGCCAAAGAGTGAGGCCTGCAGAATCTGGCTGGCGTTATTGAAATTGAAGCCCTGGCCGATGAACTGATATTCCTGCAAGAACAACTGCACGCCGACCTGCACCGGACGCCCCAGAAAATAAGGCTCCGTCGCGCCGACCAGAAAATATTTCTGCCGGTTGCCCGCAGACACGTTGAATTCCAGCGATTCGCCGTAACCAAGCAGGTTGTTGGTCGAATAGCTGATGCCGAAAAAGCTGCCGCCAATGCCGGACACGCCGCCGTTCAACTGAATCTGCTGACGTCCGCGTTCCTTGACCTGCACATCAATGTCCACGGTCTGATCGCGGTCATTGGTGCGTGTGATGGCGTCCTTTTCCTTGATCTCTTCAAACAGGCCCAACTGGTTCAGGCGCAGGATGGAAAAATCCCAGAGTTGCTTGCTGTACGGGTCGCCTTCGTTGATCGCAACTTCGCGGCGCATCACCACGTCGCGGGTGTTGGTGTTGCCGATGAATTCGAGCCGATGCAGTGTGAACTGTTTGCCCTCGTCAACTTCAAGCGTGACCTCGACCGTGCCTTCTTCCGGGTTGTTCGGGTCATCAATGAATTTCGGCAGAAACTCGGCGCTCGCCTGAATGTAGCCGCGATTGCCGTAAAGATCCTTGACGTTCTTGTACACGCCATCCTGAATGGCCTTGGCGGTTGCATATTCACCAACCCTGAGGCCGGTCACAGCAGTAATAATGCCTGCCGGAAAGAGCGTCACGCCCTTCTCTTCAACTTTGGCGACCTTGTAGCGTCGCCCGACCTCAATTGGAACAGTAATGCGCAGGCCCGGCCCGCTGCGGCGCAGCAGCGGAATCGGAATCCCATTACTGACGGTTCCGGCGCGTTCAACTTTCGGTTCACCGATGATGGCCTGCAGGTAGCCTTTGTTGCCCAGGAAGAACCGCACCTGCTGCAAATCGGCTTCGAGCTTTTCCTTGAAGTAAATGTCCTTGGAGCCGAAGCTTGAAAGCAGGCCGGCCTCTTTGGTGTATTTCATCGCCTTGCGCAACTGGCGCTGCGAGAATTTTTTATCGTTGGTGACGAAGACGATCTCCTTGACGCGGACGCGCGGGCCTTCCTTGACATTGAAGATCAGTCCGACCGTCGTCGCGGAAATTTCCTGAATCTCAACATCCACTTCGGCATCAGGATGGCCCTTTTCAGAAATCAGTTCGCGCAGCACGTTGCGCGCCGCATTGACCTTCGCGGGGTCAAGCTGCGATTCCTTGCTGACACCGACGCGCCGTTCCTTGAACCGGGTCAGCACGTCGCTTTCTGTCACCGATTTCATGTTGCGGTACTGCAGGTCACGAATGATCGGATATTCCTTGACCTGAAAGATGATGATGCGCCCGCCGCGCGGACCGACATCCTCAAACAAACGGGTCTGCAGCGGATCGAACCAGCCCGTGCCAATCACGGCTTCCAGGTCGCGGCGCAACTGATCGCGGTTGAGGCGGTCGCCGGGCTTGCTTTGAATGTAATAAAGAATTGATTCGCGCGGAATGCGACGATTGCCACGAATTTCAATGTCTTCAATCGTCACATCCTGTTCGCCAGACGGCGGCGGCGTCTGCTGCTGAAAGGCGGGAGCAGGTCGCAGCGGAAAGGACAACTTTGCTAAAGCAGCCTGTGCATCTGAAATGTTCAGCGCATCCGCCTGGGCGCAGATCACTGGTGTGGGAGAGATAAAAACGAAGGCAGTAAAAAGCAGGCTACTCACCATTCCAGCCCATGGCGAATCCATCGGGATAAAGCGTTTGATCATGCACTGTCTCCAACCGGATATATTTTTCATCCCTTGCCTGTCCTGTCATCAGCGCACACGCACAACCTTGTCCAGCCCCTGTAATTAACTCCTGACATCAGGGGTGCTGCGCCTGTGCTGCCGCCTGTTATCTGGCTTTTGACAATGGACCGCAGGATGACTGCATTACAAACAAGTCCGGCATTATACGCGAAGAGTTCCGGCATGGATAGTCAGCCGCGACGCTTCACCTCAGTGCCGGGGACCAGGTCCGAATCACCATCAGCGCCAGTCTTCCCATCCGCGTCAGGTCAATAAAACCAGGTTGCAGGCTCAGGCAGAGCGGTCATTCTCAGGACAGCGCCCGCGGTCTGTGAACGATGCGGACCGGAAAACTTGCAGTGTTTCTCTCCACTCCCTGGCTTCAAGCAGAATTAATAAGGGGGTTGAGGACAGGTCAGATGAACCCGACACAGCGGCGAGAAACGGACCAGTCAAATCTGCCGACTTTTCGTCGCTGCCGTCCAATGCTCCGGTGATCACTGATGAATCAGCACTTCATCAGGGTCATTGAAGTCCTCAAGAATCAGCGGACGGTAGCTCAGCGAGTCGCCTTCGACAAAGACCTCGACAATTGACGACTGTCCGACGCGCCCCTGAATGATCGCTTCAGAGATCGGGTCTTCAACATACTTCTGCAGGGCGCGCCGCAACGGGCGCGCGCCGTAACTGCGATCCGTGCAGGTGCGATCCACAATCCACTGCGCTGCCTGCGGCGTCAGTCTGATTTCCAGATGACGATTCGTCAGCGTGCGGTTGATCTGCTCAACCAGCAGGCCGACGATGCGCAGCAGGTCATCATCGCTGAGCGGTTCAAAAATAATGATCTCATCCAGGCGGTTGATGAATTCCGGGTTGAACGTCTCGCGCACGGCGGCCATCACGCGATCTTCGGTTTTGGCGAGCGCCGAATCTTCGGACGACTGAAAACCCAGATAGCCGCGCTTGTACACAAAGCGCGCGCCGATGTTCGAGGTCATAATCACGATGACATTCTTGAAATCCACCGTGTTGCCCAGCGCATCGGTCAGGATGCCG
>CAYWDW010000089.1:0-11611 GCA_964457105.1 uncultured Heliobacteriaceae bacterium | reverse complement strand
TGCCTTTCTCAATGTGTCTGTTTAGTTCAGCCGGACCGGCTGGCCCAGCGTGGCTGAGCGATAAAGCGCCTCGACGAGTTCAAGCGAGGTCCGGCCTTCGCGCCCGTTTACGAATGGTTCGCGGTCTTCAATGACGGCGCGCATCATCTCTTCAATTTGCAGGCGGTGGCCTTCGGTTGAAATCGCCTTCGGGTCAGCGGAGCCATCGGTCAGTTGCGCGGCTGCCGTATCGTTCGACTCAGCTTCATCAGGCAAAGACCAGTGGCTGATGATGTCGCCATCGAGGATCACGGTGCCGCGTTCGCCTGAAATTTCGATTCTTCGCTTGAAACCCGGCGCAACTGACGTTGTGGCTTCAATCACGCCGAGCGCGCCGTTCTGAAAGCGCAGCGTGCCGACCAGCGTGTCTTCGGCTTCGATGTGCGGGTAACGCAGCGCGCCTTTCAGCGCAAAGACCATGTCGGCAGGCCCCATCAGCCAGCGCAGCAGATCGAGCGTGTGAATCGCCTGATTGACGAGCGCGCCGCCGCCATCAAGCGCCAGCGTGCCGTGCCACGAACCGGCAGCGTAATATTCCGGCGCGCGATACCATTTGACATAAGCATCACCGAGCAGCAGGCGGCCAAACCGTCCTTCATCCATCGCCTGCCGGATGCGCTGCACAGCCGGGACAAAGCGCGACTGAAAGATGACGCCGAGTTTCACCTGCGCCCGGTCGCAGGCGCGAATCAGTTCGTCAGCCCGCGCAAGGGTAATCTCAATCGGCTTTTCAACCAGCACGTGTTTGCCGGCGGCAGCAGCGCGCTGCCCCTGTGCGGCGTGCATTCCGCTCGGTGTGCAGATGTTGACGATCTGCAGGCCCGGATGCGCCAGAAATTTTTCGTAATCGGTGTAGCCGGCAGCGCCAAAGCGGGCGGCAAATTCGCTGGTGCGCTGCGCCTCGCGCCCGCAAACGGCAACGAGCCGCGCGCCGGGAATTGCGTTGATCGCTTCGGCGTGAACCCTGCCGATTGTGCCAGGGCCGACGATGCCAAAACCGGTTTCTGAGGTCATCTGTTCTCCTTGTCTGACAGCGGGTGTGGATTGTAGATCGCGGATTATCGCATTACATTACGCAGCTTCAGCAAGACTTGCCACGACGATCAAAAGGAAAATCTGATTATGCCAGTCAGCATTGCAGGATTTCATCACGCGGGATTTATGGTCACCGATGTCGCGCGGGCGGCGGACTTTTACGAAAGGGTGCTGGGTCTGAAGCCGCTGCCGCGCCCTGATTTTGGTTTCGCCGGACGCTGGTACGATCTGGGCAACGGTCAGCAGCTTCACCTGATGAGCATTGAGCAGATGCCCGGCCACACGGGCCAGGCGAGTTTCGATCATCACATTGCGCTTGAGGTGACTGACATTCACGAAGCCGGGCAGCAGCTTGTCGCGCACGGCATCGAATTTGTGCGCGGCAGCGGCAGGTCCGGCCATCCGCAGCTTTTCATCCGCGATCCTGACGGAAATATGATTGAGCTGAGAGCATAAGCCGCTCAGTTTTTTTCGGCTTCAGGGCCGGGAATCTGCGGACGGATGGTGTGGACAGTCCGCTGACTGCGCGCCGACAAGTCGGCTAAATTGACTCCGGCTGGAGATTTCCGTAGTATACGGCGTTAATTTGTCAGGCTTTCTTTTGCGTCTGTCTCCCCCGGTGCGCGACAAGCGTACAGGCGTTGCAACTGAGATAACAACATGCCAACACTCGGCGAAGAACTGCGACTGGCCCGTGAAAACAAGGGCATTTCATTGCGACAGATTTCTGATGCGACCCACATCGGAGTCAGGTTCCTGCAGGCCATGGAGCAGGATAATTACAAAATCCTGCCTGGCGGAATCTTCAACAAGGCTTTCGTCAAGAGCTTTGCGCGCTATGTCGGACTGGATGAGGAACACGCGCTGGCCCAATATCAGCAGCAGCTCGACGAACTCGGCGGCGAGCCGGTGAAATCGTCCTCACGGTATGAAGTCCTCGACAACAGTGAACCTTCTTCGTGGAGCAGTACGCTGCTGGCCGCGCTGACCATCGTCATCCTAGCGCTGGCCATTTACGGAGCCTACAAATACCTCAACCGGGACAAGGCGACTGAAGAGAAAAAAGCTGCGGTTCAGACCACGCCCACCGCCACGCTGCCGGTGGTTGAAGTCAGTCCGACTCCGGCTGAATCGCCTGCGCCCGGCGCTGCGCCTGAAACGGCAGCCAGTCCGGCGGCTTCGCCCGGCAGCTCTCCGGCACCGGCTCCGCCGCTCACTGGCGCGCTGACGCTGAAGCTGCAGGCCAAAGACGGCGACTGCTGGGTCAAGGTCAAAACCGAAAGTGACCCGAAGGGAAAAGAGCGCCTGCTCAAACCGGGCGAGTCAGTGGAATTTTCAGCAAATGACAAATTACTGGTCAGTGTCGGCAATCTGACGACGCTGGAAGCGACTCTTAACGGGCGTCCGGTCAGGATTCCCAGTAACAGCAAACGAAGCAAACTTGTTGCTGAAAACGTACCCATTACGAAGGACAATTATCAGCAGTACCTGCAGTAATCTGCTGAATGGTGAGACTGACAGCCGGCCTGCCCGTCCGGGTGTGGCCGCGCGCCGAAAGCAGCCTGGCCAGTCAGCCCGGCCTGAACGCCTGAAACTACCGCAGCCCGGCTGCCCGATCACGCGCGAACGCACGTTCGCGCGTTTTTTGTTTTGCTGACAAATCATGAAGCTCTCATTGGTGAACAGTTATGCTGATTGAAAATCTGCCTGAAGCTCTGACCTTTGATGATGTGCTGCTCATTCCGGCTTATTCCGATGTGCTGCCGAATGAATGCGACACGACCACGCAACTGACACGCGACATCCGGCTCAACGTGCCGCTGCTCAGTTCTGCCATGGACACCGTCACTGAAAGCCCGATGGCCATTGCCATCGCGCAGCAGGGCGGCATCGGCGTGATTCACAAAAACTTCTCCATCGAAGCCCAGCGCGGCGAAGTGGACAAGGTCAAACGCAGCGAATCCGGCATGATCGTGGACCCGGTGACGATGACGCCTGACCGCAAAATCCGCGAGGCGATGGCTGTCATGGAACGCTTCAAGATTTCCGGCGTGCCAATTGTGGACAGCAGCGGCAAACTCGTCGGCATTCTGACCAACCGCGATCTGCGCTTTGAAACGCGCCTCGACCTGGCCATTTCAGACGCCATGACGAAAGACAATCTGATCACGGTTCCGGTCGGCACGACGCTGCGCGAAGCCGAAGGCATCCTGCAACGCCACCGCGTCGAAAAGCTCCTGGTCGTGGATGACCATTACCACCTGAAAGGTCTGATCACGGTCAAGGACATTCAGAAAGCCATCAAATATCCGAACGCCGCCAAAGACCATCTGGGCCGTTTGCGCTGTGCCGCCGCCATTGGCGCGACCGGCGATTTTCTGGAACGCGCCGCTGAACTCGTCAGTGCCCGCGTTGATCTGCTGGCGATTGACACCGCGCACGGCCATTCGATTCGCGTGCTCGAAGCCATCAGGGAAGTCAAACGCCGCTTCCCCGAAGTGCAGTTGATCGCGGGCAACGTCGGCACGTATGAAGGCACGAAAGCCCTGATTCAGGCGGGCGCGGATGCGGTGAAGGCCGGCATCGGGCCGGGGAGCATCTGTTTTGACAGGAATGCGCTGATCCTGATGAGCGACAGCAGCGTCAAACCAATCGCCGAAGTTCAGCCAGGCGAAACGGTCGTGACTCATCGCGGGCGAGTGCGTCCGGTCACGAAAACTTATCGTCGTCATTATCGCGGGCCGATGCTGGCTCTGAATGTCGCCGGGTGTCCGGACAAATTGCGAGTCACACCGAATCATGAATTTCTGGCAGTGAGATTCGATCTGCCGCGTGAACAGCGAGGCAGGAACGGCGCAAAATATTTTTTCAAGACTCGGAAATACAACACCGGTTTACAGTGGGTGCGCGCTGATCAGTTGCAGCCGCAGGATGTGCTGGCGATTCCGAAACGCGAATACAAAGTCGAAGCGCGCATCTTCGATCTGGCCGCCGCAGTTCCGCATTATCAGGCCGATGATTTGTCTGTCTGGGCAACCAAACCGAGCCGGAATTTCAACGCTGAAAATTATCACGAACTGGCAGCGCGCTTCGGCACGACTGCGCGTGTGATCGGAACTATTGTGACTCGCAAACGCAGCGTGAATGATGAACTGAACCGGCAGGTCAACGCTTATCTCGACGAAAACAGCTACGTGCGTTTTATGCAGCCGGTGAAGCTGCATCGCTTCATTCCGCTCGACGCCGCGCTGATGCGGTTGATCGGCTATTACATTTCCGACGGCTATTGCGCGGGCAATCCGAACAATCGTCAGTTGCGTTTTGCGTTCGGCGCTCACGAACGTGAGTTTGTCGAAGACGTGCGGCGCCTGGTGAGTTCAATCTTCGGCTATCAGGGAACGACGTTCCGCGAAACGCCGCGCCACGCGCTCGAAATGCTGATTCATAATCATGCCATCGCGCGCTTTTTCGAGACGCTGATCCCGCGCGGCGCAGTCAACAAACGATTGCCGGAATTCATTCTCAATCAGAACAGTGAATGCCTGCGTCATCTGCTGATCGGCGCGTTGCGGGGTGATGGCTGCCTGACTGACCCGCGCCGCATCGCTTATAAAACATCTTCGCCTCATCTGGCACATCAGATTGCTGAAGTGTTTACGCGACTTGGCTATCTGCCTTCGATTCAGAGTCACAAATCCGAGCAGAAGAACTGGGCAGTCAGTTACCACGTTCGCATCGGCGGCGCTCAGTGCAGGCGTTTTGCCGCCGAGTTCCCTGAACTCAGCCTTGAGTTCCCGGCAGACATCAGGACAAAGCAGGACTACTTTGCTGATGAGCATTTCATTTACGCTCCTGTCTTCTCGGTTGAAGTTGAGGACGATCAGGAACTGGAAGTCTTCAATCTGGAAGTCGCCGAAGATCACACCTATGTGGCCAATCGCGTTGCTGTTCACAACTGCACCACTCGCATCGTCAGCGGCGCGGGTGTGCCGCAGATCACCGCCATCTCTGAATGCGCGAAAGCCGCTGCCGGAACGGGCGTGCCGGTCATTGCTGATGGCGGCATCAAGTATTCCGGCGACATTACGAAAGCCATCGCTGCCGGGGCTGATTCAGTGATGATCGGTTCGCTGCTCGCGGGCACTGACGAAGCGCCAGGCGAAATCATTTTGTACCAGGGCCGCAATTTCAAATCCTATCGCGGCATGGGGTCACTCGGCGCGATGAAGCAGGGCAGCCGTGATCGTTACGCGCAGGAAACGACTGAAGCCGAAAGCAAACTGGTCCCGGAAGGCATTGAAGGCCGCGTGACTTATAAAGGCTCGCTGGCCGCGCTCGTCGTGCAACTCGTGGGCGGACTGAAAGCCGGGATGGGTTACACCGGCTGCCACAACATCCGCGAGCTGCAGCAACACGCAAGGTTTATGAAGATCACCGCCGCGAGCCTGAAGGAATCGCACGTGCACGACGTATTCATCACCAAGGAAGCGCCGAATTATCGGGCCGAGTAGCATGGCCTGAACCTTTCTGCTGAACAAACACCGGCATCCTCAACGCTCAATTGAAACGCGCGGTTGCCTTTTGCGCGCGGGTTTGTTCTGCTTGCCTGGAGCGCGCCGGTCTGTGGTTGCGGGCTGATGGTCAGCCTCAGCTCAGGGTAGAACGGGCCGAAAGAGTCCACGTAAACCGGTGATGGTGGGAGCAGCGATGCGCTTTGACCACAGTCGCCGGCGAGCATGGCCGTTTCTTAGGGGTAAGTCCTGCCGGCGAAATTGCGCCGAGACCCGCCATAAACCAAAGCGGGCCGCAGGCGAATGTGGGGTCAAAGACCAGGTCAGCGGCGCGCTCTGTTTCCCGCGACTCAGAACTGAGCAGGAAGGCTGTGGAGCGTTCAAATAAAAACCGATGCGCTACGAAAACAAAACCGTCATCATCACCGGCGCCGCCAAAGGCATTGGCGCAGGCTGCGCACGGGTCTTTGCCGCGGCGGGCGCAAATGTTGTGCTGGCTGATCGCGACGAACAGCACGGCGAGCGGGTGGCCGCAGAGATCAACGCTACAGCGCCGGGGCGGGCGATGTTCATCCGCTGCGATGTCACGAAATCCGACGACCTGAAAAACCTGGTGGCGGAAACGACTGCGCGCTTCGGTCGCCTTGATTGTCTGCTCAACAACGCGGGATGGCATCCGCCGCACAAACCGATTGATGAATTTTCGGCTGATGACTTTCGCGCGCTGCTTGAACTCAACGTCATCAGCGTCTTCACGCTGTGCCGACTGGCGCTGCCGCACCTGCGCCAGACTGCCGGAAGCATCATCAACATTGCGAGCCTCGTGGCCACCATCGGTCAGCATTACGCGACAACTTATGTCGCCACGAAAGGCGCGGTGCTGTCGCTGACCAAAGCTCTGGCGATTGATGAAGCCGTCAACGGCGTGCGCGTCAATTCAGTGTCGCCGGGCAACATCTGGACGCCGCTCTGGCAGGCAGCCGTTGACGCATCACCTGATCCTCAGCGCACACGCGCCGAGGGCGAAGCCGCACAGGTCACAGGCCGGATGGGCACGCCCGAAGAAGCCGGCAAGCTGTGCCTCTTCATCGCCGCCGAAGCAACGTTCTGCACCGGCCAGGATTTTCTGCTGACCGGTGGGGCTGAAATTGATTACGGAAAAAAGAGTCGAAAGGAAAACTGAAATGTCAGACGAAATCGCCACCCGCTTCATCGCCGAAGCGCGCCGTTATTTCAGCGATTATGCGCGCAAGATCGAACGCTGTGTCGAATCGCTCGATGACGAACAAATCTGGCGTCGCCCGAACGAGGAATCAAACAGCATCGGCAATCTGCTGCTGCATCTGCCGGGCAACATGCGTCAGTGGATT
The DNA here is from genome assembly GCA_964457105.1 of uncultured Heliobacteriaceae bacterium. GTDB lineage: Bacteria > Acidobacteriota > Blastocatellia > RBC074 > RBC074 > DASRDU01. The sequence continues at coordinate 4,656 of CAYWDW010000089.1, read as the reverse complement.
ATCAGCGGCATCGGCGGCGCGCCGGACACCCGCGTGCGGCAGCAGGAATTCGACGAGCGCCGAGTGATTCCGCGCGCCGAACTGATGAATCATCTGCAACAGACTGTCGCCGAAGCCGACGCCGTGCTGGCGCAGCTTGAGGCGCAGACGCTGCTTGAAAAGCGCATCATTCAGGGCCACGAACGCCTTGTACTGGAGGGAATCTTTCACGTCGTCGAGCATTTCTCGATGCACACGGGACAGATCATTCTGGCGACGAAAGCGATGACCGGAAAGAATGTCGGCCTGACCGGCAGTTTCTGGCATCACGTCAGGCCATAAAAATTCAACTGCGAAGCAGCCCGAATGACGATTCGTGTTCATTCGTGGCTGACTCGTTTTCTGACCACGAGCGTGCGCTGAATGCCCTGCAAATCCTCAAGCAGGCGCACCTCATCCCACACACTTTCATTCACGAGCGACCTGATGACTTCAGCCTGGCCATAACCGATTTCACAGATCAGCCAGCCGCCGGCTCTCAATCGCGCCGGAGCATCATTAAGCAGTCTGCGATAAAGACTCAGCCCGTCGGCGAAATCGGTCAGCGCCAGGCGCGGCTCATAGTCACGCACTTCGCGTTGCAGCGACGGCAATTCATGTGCGGCGACATAAGGCGGATTGGAGATGATGAAATCAGCGCAGGCTTGAAGAGGAAAATCATCGAGCAGATTCATCTCGCGGAATTCGATGCGCCCGGCCAGACCGTGCCGCGCGGCATTGCGCTGCGCGACGGCGAGCGCCGCGGGTGAAATGTCAGTCGCCATGATTTTCGTTTCAGCGCAGACGTTTCCGAGTTCGCGCGCCAGCGTCACGGCAATGCACCCCGACCCGGTTCCGACATCCACCAGCACCGGCTGCCAGTCATCATCAGTAGCGATCCGCTGCTGCACCAGGCGAATGGTCTCTTCGATCATCAGTTCAGTTTCCGGGCGCGGAATCAGCACGGCGGGAGTGACTTCAAACTCAAGGCCGAAAAATTCCTGACGCCCGGTGATGTATTGCAGAGGTTCGCCAGCGGCGCGGCGGGTTACGAGCGATTCATACTTTGTGATGATTTCGTCGGAAAGTTGTTCGTTGAAATTGACGATCAGATAAGTGCGGTCGCATTCGAGCGCGTGCGCGAGCAGCGTCTGCGCGTCAAGAATGTCGTTGGGAACAGCAGCGGCGCGCAACTGTTCGCTGGCGCGTTTGAGGGCGGCGGCAATCGTCGGCATCACGCTTCACCATTCGCATCGTCACCATACAGGCTCAGATACAGTCTGCCGTCATAATCAATCAGGCCGAGACGCACCAGATTCAGAAAACCATGCCGTCCCAGCACATTGCGACTGAAGGCATAATCTTCAGCGAAATAAACCATTACATCAAAATCAAAGTCTCTGACTGACAGAATGACCTGATGACCATACGCCCTGAAAATACCCGTCGCAGTGCTGACGATCAGTAACTCGCCGCTTTCAACGTCGCAACCGATATTCTCGCCGTGAACCCGCTCAAAAATGCAATGAGTCGCGCCAGTATCCAGCCTCGCGTCAAAACTGACTTTCCGGCTGCCGGATTGCAAAATCACTGCCAACGTAATGCCTGGAACGCCGGAATCATATTCAATCAGTTTCAGGAAGCTGAGGTGAAAGCTCATCACTACCAGCCTCCCATTTGCGGCGTGGTCGGATCTTCGACACGAACCATGAACGGGACTTCGATTCCGGCAGCTCTGGCTTCAGCAAAAACCCGGCGGCCATCTGAACCGTAACTGACAAGCCGATCACCAGCCAGACACACATACTGTCCCAGATACTCCTGCCAGTGTGCCTTCAGCCAGTGGTGTTCACGTTCACGAATCATATCAGGCCGGGTTTGCCCCGGCTGACCGCTGCTGACATCCCCCTGTGATTCCGGCCCTGGCTCGTTTTGCCCATTGGCGGCCTTCGCTTCGCGCTCGGACAGGAACTCGGCAAAGTCGAGCACCTGACGCTGACGGTCGGGCGAAAGAGTGTCGAGCCGGGCCAGCAATGCGGCCTGAATGTTTTCGCCGCCCGGAGTGTCAATCTGTGCGCTCATGACTTCTGCTCCACAATGCTCTTCACTTCACGGCCATCTGCTTTTCAGTTTCGGCTTTCAGCTTCTCGGCCTGGTAATGCGCAATCAGCGGTTCGACGATCTGATCGAGGTCGCCTTCCATAAAAGTGTTGAGCTGGTGAATCGTCAAACCGATGCGATGATCGCTGACGCGGTTTTCCTTGAAGTTGTAGGTGCGAATCTTTTCCGAGCGGTCGCCGCTGCCGACCATCGAACGGCGTTCGGCGGCAATGGCGTCGTGCTGTTTCTGCTGCTCGATTTCGTAAAGCCGCGCGCGCAAGACGCGCATGGCTTTTTCGCGGTTCTTGATCTGCGACTTTTCGTCCTGCATCGAAACCACCAGGCCCGTCGGCAGATGCGTCAGGCGCACGGCTGAATAGGTTGTGTTCACCGACTGCCCGCCAGGGCCGGATGAACAGAAGGTATCAATGCGCAAATCCTTCGCTTCGATTTTCACGTCAACCTCTTCAGCTTCGGGCAGCACGGCGACGGTGACGGCTGAAGTGTGAATGCGCCCGCTGGTTTCAGTTTGCGGAACGCGCTGCACGCGATGCACGCCGGATTCGTGTTTGAGGCGCGAATAAACGCGGGCGCCTTCAATGATCGCTTCGGCCTTCTGAATGCCGCCGAGTCCGGTTTCGGATGAATCAGTCACCTGAAAGCGCCAGCCGTGACGTTCCGCGTAACGCGCATACATGCGCAACACTTCAGCCGCAAAGAGACAGGCCTCTTCGCCGCCCGTGCCAGCGCGGACTTCGAGGATCACGTTCTTTTCATCGTTCGGGTCTTTGGGCAGCAGCGCGATTTTCAAATCTGCTTCAGCCTGTGCGCGCTTTTCTTCAAGGTCGGAGAGTTCCAGTTCGGCCAGTTCGCGCATTTCAGGTTCACTGGTTTCAGCCAGAATCTGCCTGGCCCCGGCAAGGTCGTCATCCAGTTTCTTGAGGGCGCGGTACTGCTCGACCACCGGTTCAAGGTCGCGCTGCTGTTTGGCGATTTTGGCATAGCGGGTGTTGTCAGCGATGACTTCAGAATCAGTCATCTGCTGCGTCAGTTCCTCGTAGGTCTTTTCGATGCTCGCAAGTTTTTCAAACATATCTTCAGTCAGTGGTCAGTTGTTATTTGTCAGTGGTCAGCGATTGATGGTTCGGGCGTTTTCAGGACTAAATCAAGCCGCGAAAGCCAGGGACAGGGAAATTCGCCACAGAGGGCACAGAGGAACATCGCGGGAAACCAGCTTTGCTGCCTCCTCTGTGAACCTCTGTGTCCTCTGTGGCAAAGTTGTGTTCCATTGTTGCGTGTCCTGAGTTAGCTGCTGCACGCTGACAACTGTTCGCCGGTCGCGGGCAGCGGATTGTCAGGTTCAAGTTTCAGCGATTCCTTCAGCGCATAGATCGCCACTTCGAGCTGATCGTCAGACGGTTCCTTTGTCGTCAGGTTCTGCATCCAGATGCCGGGGCGCGTGATAAATGAAAAGACGGCGCTCGCTTCTTTCCTGCCGGCAGCGCGGATGATTTCATACGAGATGCCTGCAATCAGCGGCACGAGCGCGATGCGCGTCAGCATATTGAGCGCCAGCGAATCGAATTTGACGATGGAAAAGAGCACGATGGAAACCAGCATGACGACCATCAGAAAGCTTGTCCCGCAGCGCGGATGCTGGCGCGGATGACGACGCGCGTTGGCAACGGTCAGTTCTTCGCCCGCTTCCCAGGCGTACACGGTCTTGTGTTCGGCGCCGTGATATTCAAAGACGCGGCGAATGTCGCGCAGCAGCGAAAAGCTCCAGATCATCATCACGAAAAACGTCATGCGAATCAGCCCGTCCACCAGATTGAAGGCGACTGACGGACGCACGGGCTTCAGATAAGCCTGCAGCCACATCCACGCTTCACGATACCAGGGCTGATTCGTGACGTTGTCAACGACGGCCTGCGGCGCATTGCTCCAGCCGAAGTAAATGAACATCGCGTTCGTCAGCAGCAGCGGCAGCACGATGAACAACAGCACATTGAAAAAGATCGCAAAGACAATCGAACTCGCCGCCGTGCCCGCCGCCGCAGCTTTTGAATCCTTCTTTTCCACCTTGTCAGCAACTTCAACCGTGACCGCCTGCGGAAAGTCAATCGCGTGCGCGGTCGTGGCCAGTGCGCCGGTGGCGGCGACGGCCTTTGCGGTTCTGGCTTCAGCTTCCTTTTTCTCAGTTTCGTCAAAGGCCACGGTCGCTGAAAAGTTGAGCGCCTTGATGCCGAGGATCATCGAATGAATCAGCACCGCGCTGCCGCGCAACACGGGAACTTTCAGAATCGGATATTTCTCAGCCAGTTTGGGCAGCTTTTCAGCCTTGGACACAATGCTGCCGTCCTGTTTGCGCACGGCGACGGCGTAAGAATTCGGCGCGCGCATCATGACGCCTTCAATCACGGCCTGCCCGCCGACGATGATCTCTTTTTCTGGTTTCATAAACGACCTCTCAATTCGCTGGGATAACCGGAGCCTGAAGTTCAGTCGGGCTTAATCAAAGCAAAAACCACAGACGAA
>CAYWDW010000088.1:0-11641 GCA_964457105.1 uncultured Heliobacteriaceae bacterium | reverse complement strand
CTTAACCGGCCTGTCTGATCCTGTTACTTTCGATTTATTTGGCGATGGAAAGCGACTGACTATCGGGTGGACAGCCCGGGATGAAGACGACGCATTTCTGGTACTCGACCGGAATGGCAATGGCAGGATAGATAATGGAACGGAGATGTTCGGTAATGTTACTCCGCAGCCACTTTCGCAAAACAGGAATGGATTTCTTGCACTCGCAGAGTATGACAAGCCTGTAAATGGAGGAAACGGTGATGGCCAGATCGACAGCCGGGATGCGATTTTCTCTGCTCTTCGCCTCTGGCAGGATGCTAATCACAATGGTGTTACAGAAGCAACTGAACTGCATCCGCTATCAGAATCAGGGATAGCTGTCCTGAACCTGGCATACCATAAGTCGCGGCGGATAGATATGTATGGGAATCAGTTCAAATTTCGAGCCGCAGTAAGAGGTACGAACGGATCGCATACAGCCCCCTGGGCGTGGGATGTGTTTTTCGTCTATGCACTGTGATATGTCCTGAAATTCACAGGGCTGTCAGCCCCGTGCGAACGGAAAAGCCTGCCGCGTCAGCGCGCCGGTCATCGGGGGCAAAGCGTTCGCGCGTGTCCTGCCACTGCGTCGCCACAATCGAATTGAGCGGCACGTTGGGGCCGTTGCGCGAATTGTTCGAGCCGACCACAATCCAGCCGTATTTCTCGGCGGCTTCGCTGCACAACTCGACCGGCACTTTGCCGCGCGCGCCGGGATCGACGCAGTACAGAATCGGCAGATGTCTGCCCGGCGTCCAGGCTGAAGGCAGATACAGCGCGTAACTCTGCGAACTGCCTGCACGGCAGGCGACCTTTTCAATGACCTGACCACGCGGCAGTTCGTCACCAGCTTTCGCGTCAGCGTGCATCAATAATAATGCGAGCACAACGAGCAGGCTGAGTTGAAGCCGGGCCGTCAGGTTGCGCGATGACAACAGCCGCCAACTCGCGCGGGGCTGAGGCCCTGATGGCAGAATGCTGGAGGCGTGCTTTTTCATCCCGCAAACACACTGGCCACCCGGATGAATTCAGGGTCCACGCGTTTGACCTGGGCGACGGCTTCAGCCAGCGTTACGCTCGTCATGTTCAGGCCCCGGATGGCGGCCATGCTGCCGAACTCTTCGGCCAGCACCATTTCAAAAGCCTTGATGCCGAGCCGCGTCGCCAGAATGCGATCAAAGGCCGATGGCGAACCGCCGCGCTGCATATAACCAAGCACGGTGGCGCGCGCGTCAATGCCGGTCACTTCCTCGATGCGGGCGGCGAGAATCGGCCCGATGCCGCCGAGGCGCTCACCGTGATAAATCGCCTGGCGCTCTTCCGGCGTCAGAAAGTCTTCGTCCGGGTCAGGCCGGGCGTCTTCAGACACCACGATGATTGAAAACGAGCGGCCCGAATTGCGGCGCTGCGTCAGCACTTCGCAGACTGCCGACAGGCGGAACGGAATTTCAGGCACCAGCACGACATCGGAACCTCCGGCAATCGCGCCGAGCGTGGCAATCCAGCCGCTGTGACGGCCCATGACTTCAACGACCATCACGCGATGGTGCGATTCGGCGGTTGAATGCAGCCGGTCAATCGCTTCGGCCACGACTGACACCGCCGAATCCATGCCGATGGTGTAATCGGTGCCGCACAGGTCGTTATCAATCGTCTTGGGGACGCCGACAATCGGGTAGCCGTGTTCGGCTGACATGCGGCGGGCCGCGCTCAGCGTGCCTTCGCCGCCGACGACGATCAGGCCGTTGAGGCTGTTGCGATTCCAGGTGTCACGAATCATCTGCAACCGTTCGGGGCTGCTGAGCGGGTCGGTGCGCGACGTGCCGATGATTGTTCCGCCGCGCGGCAGGACGCCGCTGATGGTCTGGCGCGTCAGCAACTCCAGGTTATTTTCAATCAGACCCAGCCAGCCGTTTTTGATGCCCATGACGGTGACGTGATCGAGCCGGGCGCGCCGCACGACGGCGCGAATGACAGCATTGATGCCCGGACAGTCGCCGCCCCCTGTCAGGATACCGATCTTTCTGATGCGATTGTTCATCGTGAATTGACCACTGCGTCTGCTTTCAGCAGACCTGGACTGGAGTTTGTGATGACCTCACCTGAACTATATAATCCGGTTCTTCGCAGTGTCAAACCAGGCTCACGGCACGGCTGCTGCCACGAGCGGACAGGACGCATGACCGAACCTTTACGCCAGACACAAACTGCTGCACCACTGTCGGGACCGGTCGTGCTGGCCGTTGACACTTCAGCGCCGCAGGCCGGGCTGGCGCTGACTGCCGGTGCAAACCTGCTGGCTGAAATCAGCGATCACTCAGGCCGCCCGCATTCACAGACCCTGTTTCCGAACCTTGAGCAACTGCTCAGTGAAGCGTCGCTGACGCCTGGCGAGGTTGACGCCTTTGCCGTCATCACGGGGCCGGGCAGCTTTACCGGGCTGCGTGTGGGCATGGCGGCTGTCAGTGGACTGGCGCAGACGCTTGGTCGCCCGGCCTTCGGCGTCACCACGCTGGACGCCTGGGCGCTGGCGGCTGGCGTGATCGGCAGGATTCTCGTGATGATTGACGCGATGCGCGGCGAAGTGTTTTGCGGCCTGCGCGAAGTTGGTCAGAGTGCGCAGGGAATTACCGTGAAAACTCTGGCGGCTGATTGTTCCGCTGTTCCTGACAAGGCGCTGGCACAGTTGCGGCCTGAGCTGATCGCCGGACCGCTGTTTGTCGTCGGCAGCGGCGCGGTGCGTTACGAAGCAATACTGAACAGGGAACTGGATGATTCACCGGCAGCCTGGCGCCTAGTGACGGAAAAGAAATCGCTGGCTGCGTCAGTTGCCCGCTACGGGGCGCAACTGCTCACCGCCGGAACGCGGCCTGAAGTCCACGCTTACTATCTCAGGCCTGCCGATGCTGAACTCAAATTCCCCGCTGCGTCGTGACTGACATGCTGAACCACCGGAATTATGCAATTGAGCCGATGACCGGAGCCGATATTGCCGCGATTGAAAGGCTGGAATCCGAGGGCGGGCTGACGCACTGGGGCGCAGACTGTTATCGCCGCGACCTTGGCCGGACGGAATTTATCCTGCTGGTGGCGCGCCTTCAGCCTGGCCTGGCGCAGGCCGGAGAGATTGCCGGCTTTCTGAATGCGTGGCTTGTGGCTGATGAATTTCAACTCAACAATCTGGCCGTCAGCGCGGCCTGGCGCCGGTGCGGCATCGGTTCCGCGCTGCTTGAGGCGGCGTTGCGGCAGGCGCGCGCGCAAGGGGCCGTGCGCGGTGTGCTGGACGTGCGGGCGGCCAATGTCGCAGCGCAGGCACTCTATCAGTCGCTCGGTTTCAGAACCGTCGGAGTCAGGAAAAATTATTACCATCATCCGTCGGATGACGCGCTGCTGATGGCGGCTCAGCTCAGACTTTCCGGGGCCGTCAGACCGCCGCTTTAGCCTGACAGCCGCGATTCAGATGACTCAGTTCATTATTCCGGGAGTCGTATTGCTGACCAGGATGGCGGCCAGGCGCGGCTCTGGTCGCTGGTTGACAAACTTTCACTCAACCCTATAATTGTCAACTTTTGCTGCGGGGCAGCGGGGTGATCATGCTGATCTCACTGGCACGTCTGACAAATGAAGGCCTCAGGTTCGAGCATCAGTATCAGGCTGGCGAGCCGGACCTGAGCGGGCACGAATTTCTGCTGCGCGAGCCGCCGCTCGTTACGGGCCGGATCAGTCGTTCCGGGGTTGACCTGAACGTGCAGGGACAACTTAAAACCGTCCTCGAACTGCCCTGCGACCGCTGTCTTGAACCGGTCATCATTCCGGTTGCCGCGCCCTTCGATCTTTATTATTCGCCCGGCGAATACGAAGCCGGCAAAAGCGGCGAGACCGAGCTGCAGAACCGCGATCTTGATTTTGCGGTTTATGAACACGATCAGCTCGACCTGGACGCGCTCGTGCTGGAGCAGCTTGAACTGGCGCTGCCGCTGCGCGTGTGGTGCCGCGAAGCTTGCCGGGGTTTGTGCCCGCAGTGCGGCACGAATCTCAATGATGAACCATGTCAGTGCAAGGCGCCGGTTGATCCGCGCTGGCAGGCGCTGGCTGAGCTGAAAAACGAAAGTGACGAGTAACCGCTGGTCACAGTCCTTATCCGGAGAGTTAAGATGCCGAATCCAAAACGACGCCATTCCAAATCACGCAGCCGCATGCGCCGCGCTCACGATGCGCTGACCAGGGCGAATCTGACGGCCTGTTCCAACTGTCAGCGGCTGAAGCTGCCGCACCGTGTCTGCCCGTACTGTGGTTATTACGCTGGCCGCCCGGTCATCGAGATTAAAGAGTAATTGCCTGAGCGGAAGTCAGGAACGCAGGTGACAGTTTCCGGCTGCGGCCTGACGCTCTTTCATCCGCTCTTCGGTTCTTCGTAACCCCGCCCCATTATGCTCACCAAAATCGCCCTTGATGCGATGGGCGGCGATCACGCCCCCATCAGCGAAGTTGAAGGCGCGATCCAGGCTGCTCAGGATCTGCGTGTTGGCCTCGTCCTGGTCGGGCCATCCGACCTGATCGTTGACGAGCTGAAAAAACACGGCTTCAATTATCACGCCCGCCAGAAGCGCGTTTATAACAACCGCGCCACGCGCCTGCCCATCGAAATCGTCAACGCCACCGAAGTCATCACGATGGGTGAATCGGTGGCCAAAGCGGTGCGCAGCAAACGCGACTCCTCGATTCGCGTGGCGGCGCGGCTCGTGCGCGAAGGCTATGCGCAGGGCCTGGTGAGCGCGGGCAATACGGGCGCGGTGATGATGACCACCAAGCTGATTATCGGCACGCTGCCCGCCGTTGACCGTCCGGCCCTGGCCGCCGTCTTTCCGACGATTAACAGCAACGGCGTCGTGCTGCTCGATGTCGGCGCAAATGCCGAATGCAAGGCGGAGCACCTCAAGCAGTTTGCGGTCATGGGGTCGGTCTATTCGCGCAACATTCTGGGCGTGCGCGCGCCGAAGGTCGGGCTGATGAGCATCGGCGAAGAGGAAGCCAAGGGCAATGACCTGACCAAAGAGGCGCTGCAACTGCTCAAGGCCGCGCCCATCAACTTCATTGGTAACGTCGAGGGACGCGACATTTACACTGGCGAAGTTGATGTGATAGTCTGCGACGGGTTTACTGGCAACGTCATTCTCAAGACGAGCGAAGGCCTGATTGAAGCAATGATGGGCCTGCTCAAGACAGAACTCGGTCAGACAATTCTGACGCAGGCCGGCGCGCTGCTGTCGCGCACTGCCTTCCGCAGCGTCAAAAAACGACTCGATTATTCGGAATTTGGCGGTGCGCCGCTGCTCGGAGCGCGCGAAATCTGCATCATTTGTCATGGCCGTTCCAATGCCAAAGCCATCCGCAACGCGATTCGCATCGCCCGCGAGTTCCACGATGGAAAACTGAACGCCCGGATTGAAAGCGACCTGGATGAAATCGCCGGGCTGGAAGTCAGAGATTAGGCAGCAGGGTCAGGCAGCAGGATCAGGCTGTGGAAGCCTGGCCTGGCCTGGCTGAAACCCTGACGCAGGAGTAGCCGATGAGTTTATATCGCGCATTTATTGCTGGCATGGGGCACGCGCTGCCTGAGGGCACTCTGACCAATGCCGATCTGGAAAAGATCGTTGAGACTTCTGATGAATGGATCGCCACGCGCACCGGCATCCGGTCCCGGCACAAGGCCGCGCCGGATGAATTCACCTCGACCTTTGCCACTCGCGCCGCCCGCACCGCACTGGAACGCGCCGGCGTCAGCGCCGCCGACCTTGATCTGATTATCTGCGCGACGGTCTGCCCGGATATGGCGCTGCCTTCGACGGCAGTATTGATTCAGTCACAACTGGGTGCCAGAAAAGCTGCGGCCTTCGACATCACCGCCGCCTGTTCAGGCTTTCTTTACGCGCTGACCATTGCCAGTCAGTTTATTGCGACGGGCGCGGGCCGGAACATTCTGATTATCGGCGCGGAACTGCTGACGCGGTATGTTGATTACGCCGACCGCAGCACCTGCGTGATTTTCGGCGATGGCGCGGGCGCTGCCGTCATCAGCCGTTCGCCTGATGACCAGCGCGGCGTGCTGGCCACGCGCATTCAGTCAGACGGCGACCTCGCCGAATTTTTGTACATTCCCGGCGGCGGGACGCGCATTCCGACTTCGCACGAGTCGGTGGATCAGGGGCAGCATTTCATCAAGATGAAGGGCAACGAACTTTTCAAGGTCGCCGTGCGTTCGATGGAAGACCTCTCGCGCAAGGTGCTTGACGAAGTGAAAATGACCGCCGGTGACATTGACCTTCTGGTGCCGCATCAGGCCAATCAGCGCATCACCGATGCGGTGGCTGACCGCCTGGGCATTCCGTCCGAAAAGGTTTATTCAAATATTGCGCGCATCGGCAACACCTCGTCAGCTTCAATTCCCATCTGCCTTGATGAACTGAGCGAAGCCGGTCAGTTGAAGCCGGGCATGACGGTGATGCTGACGGCGTTTGGCGCGGGGACGACGTGGGGATCGGTGCTGATGCGCTGGTAAATGATTCAGATGAGCAAACCTGCTTTTATCTTTCCCGGTCAGGGTTCGCAGTACGCTGGCATGGGGCGCGACCTGGCCGACAATTTTGCGGTTGCGCGCGAGGCCTTTGCCGAAGCCGATGCGGCGCTCGGTTTTCCGCTGAGCGAGTTGTGTTTCAATGGCCCGGATGAGCAACTGCAACTGACGGCGAACACGCAGCCCGCGATTCTCGTAACTTCAGTCGCGGCCTTTCGCGTGCTGGCGGAGCAGGGCATTGAACCGGCTTATGTCGCCGGTCACAGCCTGGGTGAATATTCAGCGCTGGTGGCCGCAGGTTCATTGACGCTGACTGACGCCGTGAAGCTGGTGCGGCTGCGCGGCGAACTGATGCAGCAGGCCGTGCCGGTCGGAACCGGTGCGATGGCCGCGATTCTGGGGCTGGCTGCCGACGCGGTGACTGAAGCGTGCGCGGCGGCGGCGCAGGGACAGATTTGCGCACCGGCCAATTTCAATTCGCCGGTGCAGGTCGTGATTGCCGGAAACACCGCAGCGGTCGAACGCGCAGTAGCTGAATGTCAGCAGCGCGGCGCGAGGAAAGCCGTCATGCTCAAGGTCAGCGCCCCGTTTCATTGCGCGCTGATGCTGCCCGCGCAGGAAGGGATGACCGCGCCGCTCGGTGCCGCGCCGTTCAAGGAACTCAGCGCGCCGCTGGTCAATAACGCCGATGCGCGTCTGATTACGTCCGGCGCTGAAGCCCGCGACGGACTGATCCGGCAGATTTCATCGCCCGTGCGCTGGACTGAAAGCGTCAGTCTGATGCTCGCGCAGGGCGTGAATACTTTGATCGAAGTCGGGCCAGGCCGGGTGTTGAGCGGTCTGGTCAAATCAATCAGCAAAGCTCCGATGCTGCTCAATGTCGAAAACACCGAAAGCCTGAAGACCTGTCTGGCGAAACTCAATGAACTGGCCGGGCCGGTGGCCGCGGAAGCGTAAGCTGACAATCGTCATTTCAAATTCCAAATCGTGTTCAATCTGACAGGACAAATTGCACTCGTGACCGGCGGCTCGCAGGGGATTGGCCGCGCTTCGGCGCTGGCGCTGGCTGACCGTGGCGCTGAGGTGGCCGTGCTGGCGCGCACGCTCGACAAATGCGAAGCGGTCGCTGAAGAAATTCGCGCCAAAGGTCGTCGCGCGCTCGCCGTGCCGGGCGATCTGGCAAAGCCTGAAGAGATCGAAGCCGCCATCAAAAAGGTCGCCGCTGAACTCGGCCCGATCAGCATTCTGGTCAACAACGCGGCGATTACCCGCGACGGGCTGGCGCTGCGCATGAAACGCGATGACTGGGATGCGGTCATCAACACCGACCTGACCGGAGTCTTTCTGACGACGCAGCAGGTGCTGCCGATGATGACCAAAGCGCGCCGCGGACGGATCATCAATCTGACTTCGGTCGTGGCTCAGGCGGGCAATGTCGGACAGGCCAACTACATTGCCGCCAAGGCCGGGCTGATCGGGCTGACCAAAGCGCTGGCAAAGGAATACGCCGCACGCAACATTACGGTCAATGCCATCGCGCCCGGTTATATCGAAACGCCGATGACGGCGGTGATGAATGAACAGGCAAAGGCGGCGATGCTCGCGCAGGTGCCGCTCAAACGGGCCGGCACGGATAACGATGTGGCCGCGGCGGTTGCTTTTCTGGCCTCAGATGAGGCAGGCTATATCACTGGTCACGTACTCAGTGTGAATGGCGGAATGTATATGTGATTGCAGCTTCGAGATTGCAGATGCCGGAACACCGGGCAGTCTCGACCATCCATCAGGCTGCAATCTCAGCTCTGCAATCTGTGAATAACTTATTTACTGGAGGATACCAATGGCAGCAGAAGCGATTGAGGAAAAAGTCAAACAGATCATCGTGGACGAACTCGGAGTTGAAGAGTCCGAAGTGACTCCGAACGCGCGGTTCATTGATGACCTTGGCGCCGACTCGCTCGACACGGTGGAACTGGTCATGCGCTTTGAGGAAGAGTTCGGCATTGAAATCCGGACGAGGATGCCGAAAAGATTCTCAGCGTCCGCGATGCCGTCACCTACATTGAGCAGCACCAGAAGTAGGCCGCAAAGATTGAGGCAGGCAGTCAGGCTGATTCCCGCAACTGCGCGGGGGATCGGCCTGAGTTGCTTTAGTCACGCCCTGAGGCGCTGCCTCGGCAGGCTTCAACCCCCAACCACAGAATAATTGTTGTGAGCAACGAAATCACCAGACGCAGAGTTGTGATTACCGGCATCGGCCTCATCAGCCCGCTCGGTAACACTACCAGTGAAACTTGGAACGGACTGCTTTCAGGCCGCAGCGGCGTTGATTACATCACCCGCTTCGATACCAGTCGGTTTACCGTCAAAATCGCCGCGGAAACCAAAGGCTTCGATCCGCTGAAATTCATCGAGAAAAAAGAGCTCAAGAAGATGGACAATTACATCTTCTATGCCGTCGCCGCCGCGCACGAAGCGATTGCCGATTCCGCGCTGAAAATTACGGACGACAATGCCGAAAACATCGGCTCTTACATTGGCAGCGGCATCGGCGGGTTCGGCGTCTTTGAGCGTGAGCATTCAAAGATGCTCGAAGGCGGCCCCGGTCGCATCTCGCCGTTCTTCATTCCGGCCTCGATCATCAACCTCGCCGCCGGTTACGTCTCGATTTACAACGGCCTCAAAGGCCCCAACTCAGCGACCGCGACCGCCTGTAGTTCCGGCGCGCACGCCATCGGTGACAGCTTCAGAATCATCGAACGCGGCGATGCGGTGGCGATGGTCTGCGGCGGCACCGAAGGCGTCATTACGCCAATGTGCGTGGGCGGTTTTGCGGCGATGCGCGCGCTTTCGACCCGCAACGACGATCCGCAGTCAGCCTCACGCCCCTTCGATCAGAACCGCGATGGTTTCGTGGTGGGCGAAGGCGCAGGCATTCTGGTGCTCGAAGAACTCGAACACGCCAAAGCGCGCGGGGCCAGAATCTATGCCGAAGTGGTGGGCTACGGGATGACGAGCGATGCTTTTCACATTACGATGCCCGATCTTGACGGGCCGCGCCGCGTCATGCTCAAAACTCTGAAGGACGCGCGCATCACGCCCGATCAGGTTGATTACATCAACGTGCATGGCACTTCGACGCCGGCTGGTGACAAGAACGAAACCAATGCCATCAAGGCAGCTTTTGGCGAACACGCTTACAAGCTCGCGGCCAGTTCGACCAAATCCATGACCGGCCATCTGCTTGGCGGCGCGGGCGGACTTGAAGGCGGCATCACGGCGCTCGCGGTCCATCAGCAGATTCTGCCGCCGACGATCAATCTCGAAAATCCCGACCCGGAATGCGATCTTGATTACGTGCCGAACGAAGCGCGACCGGCGACGGTCAGGTATGCGCTCTCAAACAGCTTCGGGTTTGGCGGCACCAATGCGGCGCTGCTTTTCAAGCGGTATGATGAGTAGCGGGCAGGATCAGCTTTCTCCCGCCATGCTAAAACAGTACGCGAGCGTGAGCGAGCGCCCCGGCACTGCGGCTGCGGGCGCTCGCTCAACGAAGCGGACTGTTTCAGCCGTTTGGATGACCGCGCTTCAGGTAATCATCAGTGCCGTCGCGCCAGTCTTTGCGAATCGGGCTGAAGACATCAATGCCGGTAGCGGTTTCAATGGCGACGGCTGAATGCGGCACGTTGGACGGGATTTCGACCATTTCGCCGCCGCGCACGACGACCTCTTCGCCGCCGATATTGAAGCGCAGCGCGCCGGTGATGATGTAGCTGAACTGTTCACTGTCGTGCTGATGTTCGGGCACTACGCAGCCTTCCTTCAGCGTCAGAAAGGCCATTGTCAGGTTTTCGCCGGTAAAAAAGCGGCGCGAAAACAGCGGGGTGACGTGTTCTTCGGGAATCTGATGCAGCTTGTGATGTCTCATTGTTCTCCTTGATCGGGTCAGTACAGCGGTTCAGGACTGATGCAAAACAATCTGAAATTCAGGCCGCGTCCTTACGGGCAACCTCAGAGTTGAGGACGGCGAAGCAGCGCCTGCGCTTCACGCCTTCAGGTAATTCAAAGCGCAAACTGATCTGCTCAAGTCTCGGTCAGCAAGGCAAAACTGTGTGGATTTCGCAACACAAAGCTATTCCCCTCTTTCACCAGTTCTCCCGCACAAGCCACAGGAATGTCTTCGCGGTGCGCCTGGATGGCTGCGTCATAAGCTGTGGCGGAAAGCTCAACGGTAATGCGGCGCGGGCGGTCTTCGATTTCGCCGACGATGGTGACCTTGCCTGTGCTTGCGCCTTCGCTGCGTTCCAGTTTGACTACGGCCCCGCGCAATTCCACGTCTTCCTGCGGCGTGGCAGCGCGAAAGACCCTGGCTGCTTCGCGCACGATGGGAATGGTGTCTTGCGGCAGGATGACGCGCCGAAACTTTTCGCCGGGAACCGTGCGGGAACGCGACCAGGAAAAGCTGATTTCCACGTCCTGGCCGCCGCTGGCTTCGCTGAGTCCGGTCACAGCTTCCAGTAAATTTGCGCTGGCCCCCTGATTGACAGCTTCGTGAAAGGGATCAATGCTGCCTTGTTTCATCGCGGTTTCAGCAGCCTCGCGGGTGGCGTCCAGGGCATTCGCTAACGTCAGCATGACTTCGCGCTCATAAGGCTCTTTGGTCTCGATCAAGGGCAGGTTTTCGCCCACCGCCAGGGCCGGAGAAACGGGCGAGATCAGTGTAATGACATAGCTGCCGCGTTCGGTTTGGCCGAGTCGCACCTGGCGCAGAAAGGACATGGCTTTTTCCGGTTTGCGTTTGGAAAAAAGCGTGCGCTTGCTGATCGCGGCACAGGCGGCAGCGAGGACCATTTCGCGCGCCTTCTCACACAACAGCACTCCATCTTCCAGCACGATGCTGCCGTCGTCTTCGCCTTTGCGCGCGTGTGACCGGATGCGTATGACATCGGCATTTTCCGTGGTCAGGTCACTGAGAATTTCCAATTGCGACCGCCCCTCAACGGCTGCGAGTGTTTGCAAGGCTTCGCTGACGCGGGCGGGAAAATC
>CAYWDW010000087.1:0-11742 GCA_964457105.1 uncultured Heliobacteriaceae bacterium | reverse complement strand
TGAGGCGCGCGCTCAGCCACTCGCGAAAGATTTCGGCTTCGCGTGCTTTGCGCGTCCATCTGGCGCGGTCGAACATGGTCAGCGCCATTATCAGCGCGTGATGCTGACCGGCGCGATCACCGGCGATTTCAAACTGCCGGTAGTAACGATCAATCAGGGCCACGCTCTGCCGCGCGGTGGCTTCATCCCGGAACCCAAGCCGGCTGGCAAAGAAGCCGGAATAGACATTCATCGGTGCGCCGGTGGTCGTGTACAGATCGAAGTACCCGTGAATGAGTCCGGCCTGCTGCAGCACCGACGCCACATAGCTGGGCCGCGCGCCGGTAATCATGGAGAGGTCTTCGACGCTGTCCATCCCGGTCGTGAACAGCGAGATGATCTGATCCTTTTTGGTCAGGCGCCGCTCGCGCGGTGCTGGCGATGATGTTTCTTCCGGTAAAAGGTCCTGCTTCATACGCGTTGCTTGTATGCAAATTGCAAGCCTGATGCACATCGTGGCGAAACAACAGTTGAAGCAACAGGGAAGCGCGCCGGAACTCGAAGACCTGGCCGCCGCCATTCGCGTCTGTGTGAAATGCCCGCTGTGCGCGTCGCGCACGCTGGCCGTGCCCGGCGACGGCCCGGCGCACGCGAAGGTGATGCTCATCGGCGAAGCGCCGGGCCGCGATGAAGACGCGACCGGACATCCGTTTGTTGGCGCGGCGGGGCGGTTCCTTGACGCCGTGCTTGAAGGCAGCGGCATCAGGCGCGAGGATTTATTCATCACCAATACGGTCAAGTGTCGCCCGCCGGATAACCGCACGCCGCGCAGGCTGGAAGTTGAGACCTGCACGGCGAACTATCTTTTTCGTCAGATTGAACTCGTCAATCCCAGACTGGTCATGCTGCTGGGCAGCGTGGCCGCGAAAAAGGTGCTTGGCATCAGGACCATCGGCACCGCGCGCGGGCAGGTGATCGAACGCGACGGGCGCCAGTATCTGGTGGGTTATCATCCGGCAGCCAGGTTTTATCGTGAAGACCTGGCCGTGAAGGTCAGAGAAGATTTTGACCTGCTCAGAAAGCTGATCGAACAGTTGTGACCGCCGCACCGTCAGCCGCCGTTTCAGCAGGGGGGAATCATGACAGCACAGGCACTGATCCGGGATCGCCGGTCGCGGCGCGACGCACGGCACGCTGATTGATGATGCGCTGGTTGATGATGCACTGAGCAGAGTGGAGGCAGCTTATGCGACGGAATGAATGTCAGGCCGAGCGACCGCAACGCAGCTATCTGGAGCGCGCCACCGATGAAGTGCGCGCCTGGTTTAGTGATGACGCCGCCGCGCAGCGTCGGGAGGCCGATCTGGCCGCGCTCGGCAGAGGCGAAGGGCGTTATCCCGGCACTTTTGACCGCGCTGATCTGCACGGGTTCGGGCCTGCGCGTCGGCGTCGTGACGAGTGGTGGCGCTGTCCGGGGCCATACGTCGGGCGCGGGCCGCAGGGGTATCAGCGTTCAGATGCGCGCATTGCTGAAGAACTCAATGAACGCCTGACACAGCATGGCCGCATTGACGCGAGGCAGCTTCAGGTCAGCGTCGCATCCGGCATCGTCACCCTCAGCGGCACCGTCAGCAGCCGCGCCGAAAAGCACATGGCCGAAGATGTCGCCGAATCCTGCGCCGGTGTGCGTGAAGTGCAGAATCAGATTCGCGTCCCGCGCTGAATAGCTGACAGCCGTTTTGGAATTCGGAAGCTGAAAGCGAGATGACAGATGACAGATGACAGTAAGCTGCGGGACTGCGGCCTCTCTTCCTGCCGACTACCGACTACCGTATTCCTTCACATGAAACTCACTATATAGCGGTTTTCAATTGCGTGCGCCCGGAACAGTACAGGGAGCGGTAGCGACCTGGTGCCTCCGGGGGTACGCCTTCAACGGCGCCAGGTCGCTACCGCTCCCTGTACTGTACCAGGCGCAGGTCGCACGCATCAGCAAACCGCTATAATTTTGTCAGGGCGTTGAATGCGGGTGTCTGATTTCGCCGATTACTGTTCGCTGAGCGGGCAGGCGGCGTATGTTTCAGAAACAAGTCAGCCGCCGCGCCGGACTGTGTGTGGGCGGCGCTGCCCGACGCTGACAGGCTGCTCAGCGAACCGCCGGAATGGCACATCCCTTGCCATCTGCCTGGGCAGGCTCTGCTGATGAAAGGAGCAAAGCCGATGGTCTTCAGACCCGAAGCTGTCCGACAAATGGTTTTCACCAGCAGACAATTCTGAACAGAAAGGTAAGCTATGATGTATCAACCAACGCAATTCAATCTGAGCGGCCTCAAAGGCATCTCTGACCAGACCCTCGAAATGCACTTCAAACTTTATGAAGGTTACGTCAGGAGCACCAACCTGCTGAACGAACAGCTCAGCAATTACCTCAAATCCGGCAAGGTCGGGCAGACCGATATGCTGGCGTATTCTGAAACCAAGCGGCGGCTCGGTTTTGAATACAACGGCATGGTGCTGCACGAATATTACTTCGGCAATCTGATGAAAGGCGGCGGCGGTGATGCGCCGGCGAGGTCACGGTTTTTCCAGGCCGCTGAAACAAGCTGCGGCAGTTATCAGGTCTGGAAAGAGGATTTCATCAGCGTCGGCAAAATGCGCGGCGTCGGCTGGACGATCTGTTATCAGGATCCGCAGACCGGGCAACTCTCGAATCACTGGATCACCCTGCATCAGGTCAACAATGTGGCGGGTTACACGCCGATCCTCGTGATGGATGTGTGGGAACACGCCTTTCTGCTCGATTACGCTCCGGCAGAGCGTCCGAAGTATATCGAAGCGTTCTTTTCAAATATCAACTGGCAGACCATCGAGCAGCGGCTGAAGCAGTCCGGCTCGCAATCGCAGGGATCAGCGAGCTGAGCGGCGGTCATTCCGATGGTTGCCCGTTCTTTGAACCGACAAAAGCGGCGCGGCAGGCGACAGTCATCAGTCCCACCGCTGATTGTATCAGGTGTAAAGGAGTACAAGTAAGATGAGCGCCATTCTGCAACTCGTCAATCAGTTACCGGATCGCTCGACCGTTCCTCAAAGCGAGGAAGAGCAGTTCGGCAGTCTCATGTCATCAGAGGTCTCGCCGGAACAGAAACTGGCCTGCGCGCTGGCGTGGATTCTGCGATTGCAGAATGACAATGAAAGCCTGCACGCCCGGCTCGCGCAGACCGACCGCAACCTGATGCTGAAGGACGCGCTGCTGCGCAATGCCGCAGTGCGTGAACGGGAGCTGCGCCGTCAGTTGACGTCTGACTGCACGACGCAGCTTGCCGAGCTGACCGGAGTATGAACTTCAAACTGAAAAGAATTCTCTTCAGACTGGCGCTGGGCCTGCTGATCTATCTGGCGATCAGCTTTTCACCCGCCAGCTCTGCGCCGCCACAGCCACTCCCTGGCAGCGGCTTCACCTGCTTGCAATCGTCCCCGCGCTGATGTGACATTTTATTATCAGCCGAGTGAGGGGCCGCTCACGCCAGCCCGTCTGTCGGCTGTTGCAGGTAATGCGCCGTCGCCAGGCGTTCGTCGCGGCCCCACAACGTTGCCTGATCCTGCGCCCGCGCCGACCACAGAAAAGCCGCGCTGTAACCTTTCTCCGCAATCCACGCCAGCCGGTTGGCGAGCGTCTGCGCCTGGCCGAACTCCTGCAACTCCGGCCAGGGACGTTCGACCGCCGAAGCGAATTCGCCGATGATGCACGGCGCGCGCATGGCCAGGTCATAAGACGGCATCTGCCGGTCGTCCTGCGCGTAGTAATGAAACTGCTGCAACGTCAGACCGAGCTTGTCAGCCTGCCAGTCGCGGATCGTTTCCCAGTTTGCAAAACCGACCGTTGAATCAAAAGCCTGCTGTCCATCGCCCAGCGTCGGGCGGTTGATGCGCTGCGCAGCGGCGCTGATGAAGTCACGCATCGCGGCCAGCGGAATCGTGCGCTGCGGGTCTTTATTTTTGCGCCACCCCAGCCAGCTTTGCGGCTGCGTACACCACTCCGGTTCATTGATCGGTTCCCAGGCATAGATGGTCTGCGGATAGTTGAGCGACACGCGCAGCAGCGGCTCCAGCACGCGCTCAAAAAACTCTTCGCGCCGCGCCGCATTGAGCACGACTTCAGCGCGCCCGCATTTGATGATCTGCTGCGCGGCGTCCACGACTGAACCGGGAAAGCAGAAATGAAAATCAAGCAGCGAAGGCAGCAGCTTCAGGTTCTGTTCAGCGCAGGTTTGCAGCACGAATTCAAAATCATCCACACACTGCGCATAAAAAGCGTGGGCTTCAGGCAGCGGCGCAAAACGCCAGGCGGCACCGTCAACCTGCGGTGCGGCGCTGCCCATCCCGAAATTCAACCCGTCAGCCAGCACAAACCAGCGCACCGCACAAATGCCGGTGCGGGCAAATTCACGAAAGTCATCCGCAATCTGCTGCCGGTTGCGCGCCCGCCATTCATCAATCGTCAGCTCGCCGGTCCAGCCCGGCGGCGGGTCGCCAAAATCCCAGCCGTAATGCAGCCAGGGATAGTTGATGCCAACCTGAATCGGATTGCTCATCGCGGCCTCCTGCCCGAATCTGTTTGCTGCCGCCGGATCATAGCGCGCGGCCAAGTCAGGAAAGAAGAGAATACGGAACAGACGGAACAAACGGAACAAACGGAAATATCAGCCTGAATATGCGGGCACACGGGTAAAAAGTTTGCCGGATAACGAATCGTGGCAGCCGCGCGGGCCAAAGGCTGTTCGCGTTCTGATCCCTCAACACTTAGGCCTGCCTGCTTATTTTCCGTTTGTTCTGTTTGTTCTGTCTGTTCCGTATTCTCTCTGCCTGATTCGCACGGGCGCAGATGGTTGTTCTCATTTTGTCAGTCTGGGCTATAATCGCCCGCATTCATTAACCAGGAGCAACGATGTCTGAAACGAGTTCGTTACCCGTTATCCACACCGACCGCCGCACCGTTCGCGGCGCCTGTCCGCACGATTGCCCCGACACCTGCGCGCTGGTCGTGACGGTCGAAAATGGCCGCGCCATCAGCGTTAAGGGCGCGGAAGATCATCCGCCCACCAATGGCTTTCTGTGCACCAAGGTCAATCGTTATCTGGAACGCACCTACAGCGATCAGCGCGTGCTTTATCCAATGAAGCGCACCGGCGCGAAAGGGCAGGGGCAGTTCGCGCGCATTTCGTGGGACGAGGCGCTGGACACGATTGCCGCCCGATTCAGGGCGATTGCCGATGAATCCGGCCCGCAGGCGATTCTGCCCTACAGTTATGCCGGCACGATGGGACTGGTGCAGAGTCAGTCCATGGATCGGCGGTTTTTTCATCGCCTCGGCGCGTCGCTGCTGGACCGCACGATCTGCGCTTCAGCCGGAGCCGCCGGTTACAAGGCGACCATCGGCGCGTCAATCGGCACTGACCTGGAACGCTTCGATGAAGCGAAGCTGATTATCATCTGGGGCGGCAATCCGATTACCTCAAATGTTCACCTCTGGCCGAAAGTGCTTGAAGCAAAGCGGCGCGGGGCAAAGCTGATTGCGATTGATCCGTACCGCTCGCTGACGGCTGAAAAATGCGATCAGCACATCGCGCCGCTGCCTGGCACTGACGGCGCGCTCGCGCTCGCGCTGATGCACGTCATCATCGCTGAGCATCTGACCGATGACGATTACATTGCCAGGTACACGCTCGGTTTTGAACTGCTCAGGGAGCGCGTGATGGATTACCCGCCGTCGCGAGTCGCTGCGATCACCGGCCTGAGCGCAGAGACGATCATCAGCCTCGCCCGCGCCTACGCGACCACACGGCCCGCTGCCATTCGCCTCAATTACGGCCTGCAGCGGCACGCGGGCGGCGGCATGGCGGTGCGCACGATTGCGTGTCTGCCGGCGCTGACCGGCGCGTGGCGCGAGGCCGGCGGCGGCCTGCTGCTGTCATCGTCCGGCACTTATGCGCTCAATACTTATGCGCTCGAACGGCCCGACCTGATTCCGCCAGGCACGCGCACCATCAATATGTCCGCGATTGGCGATGCGCTCAACGGACGGTGGCGCAACCCTGATAATTCAGTCACGCCGCTCGATCCGCCGGTCAAAGCCATTTACATTTACAACTCAAATCCCGTCGCCGTCGCGCCCGATTCACAGCAGGTCATTGCCGGATTCAAACGCGATGATCTGTTCACGGTGGTGCACGAAATCTTTCAGACCGACACTGCCGATTACGCCGACATCGTGCTGCCCGCAACGACGCAGCTTGAACAGTTCGACGTGCATAAATCGTATGGGCATCTGTATGCGCTGGCCAACAATCCGGCCATTGCTCCCCTCGGTGAAGCGAAGCCTAACAGCGAAGTTTTTCGCCTGCTGGCCGCACGCATGGGTTTCACCGAAGACTGTTTCATGGATTCAGACGAAGAAGTCGGACGCCAGGCCTTTGATTCGACGCACCCGCGCATGCAGGGCATCAACCTGGCTGATTTGAAGGCAGCCGGATGGCAGCGGCTGAACGTGCCCGCGCGCTTTGCGCCTTTTGCTGAAGGCAACTTCCCGACGCCTTCGGGCAAGTGCGAATTTTACAGCGCGTCGCTCGCACAGCAGGGCGTGGACCCGCTGCCGGTTTACATTTCTCCGCGCGAATCGGTGCAGAACGCGCCGCACCTGGCCGCGCGTTATCCGCTGGCGATTATTTCGCCGCCCGCGCATAACTTTCTCAATTCAAGCTTCGCCAACCTGCCGAGTTTCGTGAAGGCTGAAAAGGAGCCGTTTCTGATCATTCATCCCGAAGATGCCGCCGCGCGCGGTCTGCACGATGGCGGGATGGCCCGCATTTTCAATGATCGCGGTTCATTCACCGCCCGCGCCCGCGTCAGCCCCAAAGCCCGTCCCGGCGTCGTCGTCGCGCTGTCAGTGTGGTGGAAGAAGCTGACCCGCGACGGCACCAATGCCAACGAAGTCACCTCGCAGGGACTGACCGACCTGGGCGCGGCAGCGACGTTTTACGATGCGCTGGTTGAGGTGGAAAGGAGTTAGCAGATGGCAACAATTTCGATCCTTCCCGAAAATCAGGCTGCTGGCGAAATGATCTGGCGCGCGGTGGCTGGTGAGAAAGAATCGGTCGGCAAAACGGCGGGTGAGGCGCTCGATGAACTAATGATTCAGATGGATCAGGAAAATTCGACAGCCCCGATTGTTGCCCTCCAAATGGGGCCGGACGAATTTTTTACGGCTGCTCAGCAGCAGCGGCTCGAAGAGCTGATGTCAAAATGGCGGACTGCCCGCGACAGCGGGCAGCAACTTTCAATTGAGGATCAGGCCGAACTGGAAGCTTTGGTTGAGGCTCAACTGGCAGGTTCGGCCCGGCGGTTTGAGGCAATGTCCGGCGAGCGAAAACAGTGAATCGTCGCTATCTTGTCATTGCCAGTCGCGCAAAGCACCGATGCGAATATTGTCACGCGCCGGAAGAAGCATTCAATTTTCACTTTGAACTTGAGCATATCATCCCCGCATCACGCGGCGGCGCGGATGATGATGACAATTGTGCGCTGGCGTGTACAGCCTGCAATTTATTCAAGTCAGATCACCTTGGCGCAGTTGATGAAGTCACGCAAGCACAGGTCGAACTCTTTCATCCGCGTCTGCAACAGTGGGAAGATCACTTTCGCGCTGATATTGAAACGGGATTGCTTGAAGGACGGACGCCGACAGGTCGCGCGACAATCAACTGCCTGCGGATCAACAGCACGGCTCAGGTCAGAGCCAGGCTGCGCTGGATTCGATTTGACCTGTTTCCATAATTATTGTGAGCCGAAGGAGTCAATAGATGGCAAAGTTTCGCACCGGGCTGGAGCTTGAAGACCGGCTGAAAACAATTCTCGAACGGATTGGGTGTTCGCTGACGGAAGATCCGGATCTGGATCACGCCTGGAAAATTGATTTTGTGGTGACGCGCTTTCCGCAGATTCCGAGCGTCTTTGCGATGGGCGTGCAGGTGACTTCACGGCCCGACGATCTGCCGAAGCTCGAAGAGTTCTTCCGCATTCATCAGTACAACCGGATTGCGGAAAAGATTATGTACCTGGAGTTCGACAAGTACGCCGATCTGGACAAGGGCGGCGGGTTCGCGGCCTTTGCGGCGATGCTCGATTACCGCCTCAATACTTACTGGCGCAACACGCCGATCATTGGCATTCGCATCAACAACGACCTGTCCATCACGACTTTCAATTTGCAGGAACGCATCAGCGAACTGCGCAAGAAAATGTCGCAGCAGCATCATCCGTCGGCTCATCACGCTCAGCGCGCGCACGGCAACGCCGCCGATGCGCAGCGTGCGGCTCCGGTCAAACCGGACGCCCCGATGCCGACCGGGCCGCCAACTGTTCAGACCATGCCGGTTCAGAATACGCCGGAACCTGAAGCGCCAGCCGTCAAAGCGCCGGACCACGGTGAAGCTGCGGCGCCCGCGCCTGAAAAGAAGCCGCGCCGCCGCCGCTCACGCTCAAACTGAAAAATGACCGTCAATCACGATCAGCACAATTCAGCAGGCATTCCGCTCAGGCCGCTGGGCCGCACCGGAGTTACAGTGTCGGCGCTCGGACTTGGCGGCTGGGACATTGCCGTCATGCCGGATGACCGCGACTGCATCCGCCTGGTCCACGAAGCGATTGATCACGGCATCACCTTCCTTGATAACGCCTGGGATTATCACGGCGGGCGCAGCGAAGACCTGATGGGACGGGCCATTCAGGACCGGCGCGACCGCGTCTTTCTGATGACCAAGCTGTGTACGCACGGGCGCAACCGGCAGGTGGCGATGCGTCAGCTTGAGGATTCATTGCGTCGCCTGCGCACCGATTACCTTGACCTGTGGCAGATTCACGAAGTCGTTTATGACAACGAACCCGCGCGGCATTTTGCCGCTGACGGAGCCGTTGAAGCGCTGGACCAGGCGCGGCGCGAGGGCAAGGTGCGCCTGGTCGGATTCACCGGGCATAAAAGCCCTGCCCTGCATTTGCAGATGCTGGCTTATGACTATCCGTTCGACACCTGCCAGCTTCCGCTCAACTGTTTTGACGCGAGCTTTCGCAGCTTCGAGCAGCAGGTGCTGCCCGAACTCAACCGGCGCGGCATCGCGGCCATCGGCATGAAAAGCATGGGCGGCGATGGCGCCATGGTGGCTGCCGGTGCGGTCACGGCGCAGCAGGCACTGCGTTACGCCATGAGCCTGCCGGTGGCGACGACGGTCAGCGGCATCTGTTCGTTTGAAATTCTGCGCCAGAACCTTGAGATTGCCAGTCGCCTGCCGATGAGCGCGGATGAAATGCAGCAGGTGCGTGAACGCTGCCGCGCGCTGGCCGCTGACGGGCGCTACGAGTTATACAAAACCACCGCAAAATTTGAAGGCCCTGAAGGCCGCCGCCAGCACGGGTTTCCCGCCCAGGGCGAATTGACCGCGTGACACCGCGCGCCTGACCTCAATCACAGATAATTATTCTGCCTGCCTTCCGGCTGACGCCCGATGATCGCTGAGATGTGCTGGTGCGGCGGCGCAGGCTGCTGGTCAGTGACTGTCAGACATACACCCGCGCTGCACTGATTCAGGGCAGCCGGAATGCAAATCATACAAGCCAGCGATGGCGGCGCGGACTGTCTGCACTGTCTGCCGCCTGGACTGGTTCAGTGATCGCGCCATTTTTTCTGTTCGGTGAGCGGACAAAAAAATTGCTGCCCGCCTGCACTCCCTTCCTGCTGATCACGAGTGAAGCGGGCAGCGATAACAACCCCGATACATCAGGGACAGGCTTCACGCCTGTCCTTAAGACGCTCCCCTCTGCGTCCTGTCAGTACCGGAGTTTCACCCCAATAAGTAAGCTGCCGCTGATTGCACAAGCAAACGCGATGCCAGCGCGTGAGGATCAACTGATGACACGGCTGTCTGCCCGGATCAGCACGGCTGCTTTTTTCAATGCGTCACTCACGCCGCGCTTCGGTGCCGGGCGCGCTGGCGCGAATGGTGAGTTGCGTGCCGCTCGTCAGATCAAGCGAGTCGCGGCCCTGAATGAAGACTGAACCGGCACCTGCGCCCGCGCCAATTGCTGCGCCAATCGCCGCGCCCTTGCCGCCCCCGGCAATCGCGCCAATGATTGCGCCAAGCGCTGCGCCAATGCCGGTGCGGGTGACGGTGCGCTGCGTCTGACTGTTGTCTTCCTTCACGCTGCCTTCGTTGTCCACGCGGACATCCTCGCCGTTCGGCGTGCGAATGCTTTCAATGTAACCGGCAAACGGGTAGCTGTTGCCATTGCGCAGCCGGATGCTTTCAAAGTCGAGCGACATCTGCGAACGTCCGGTCAGCCGCCCGGAGTTTTCGACATCCGTCACGACGCCTTCAATCACTGCGCCGTCATATTGCGACGGTGAACGCACGATCAGACTGAAGCGGTCGCCTTCGCGCGCATTTTTGCTGCTCAGATTATTGTTGAGGACGGCGACGAGCTGCGTGCCGTTCGGCACATAGAACGAACCGCTCGGACGGTTGTCGCCGATGTTGTCGTTGCGGCCATTGTACAGATTCAACTGTGCGGCGTTCGACGTGCGGTCATAGACGCTGCTGACGACGACCGGCTGCGCGAGCCGGTCAGTATAAATCCGGCGCGTGACGCGCAATCGCTGGCCGTTGTCAGTCGGATCAAAAGTCACGTGAAAGTCGTTGCCGCGATTACCTGTCGTGCTGACGACAAGTTGATCGCCGTAAGTTTTCGCGCTGACCTGCACGCTGCGATTGCGATTGAGCGTTTCAGTGCGCGTGCCCCCGTCGGCGTCAAACGTCAGTTGCGGCGCGCGGGTTGAGGCAATCGTAAACGAGCGCCCGCGCTGTTCGATGGCCAGCGTGTCAGGCGATTCAAGCCGGCGCCGGATCATTTCGCGGAAGCGCGGCTGATCGGCTGACGGCAGGCTGCGCGCGACGCGGTTAATCGCATCATCAATGTTGTCGCTGCGCGAAGTGTCGAGCTGCCAGGTGCCGGTCAGGCCGGTATTCGAGGCTGTATTCCAGCCGGGCTGAGTATTGATCTGATGGTTCCAGCTCACATTGTAATAACTCGCCAGCGTGGTCAGATCGCGGCGCAGGGCCTGCCAGTCGCGGCTGGCGCGCGTCGTCAGTTTGAGATTGCTCGTCAGCGCTTCGAGGCTGTCCGCGCGACTCAGCACATCCTGCACGTCGGCGGAGACTGAACGCCGGTCATTGAAGTGTTCACGCAAGCGGTCAGTGGCGTGCTCAAAATCACTCATTGCCGCTTCAATTTCATCTTCGCGGGCTGTGCCGTTGAGGCGGCTGCGGTCCAGCGAGGCATCGAGACTCGACTCGAAGGCATCGGCGCGCTTTTCAATGCGCCGGAGCAACTGATCCACCTGCCGGTCACTGACCCGATAAGGCTGCTGCGCCAGCGCGCTGAAACCCGCGCCAGTCAGAGCCATCAGGACGACCATCAGCAGGGCTGTCGTTTTAGTGTGTACTGTTCTGATTGTCATAATTCACCTCTGATTTCTGGTTATCTTTCATGATTTGCCTGCTTTACGCGATCAGTGCAGCGCAGGGGGGACAGGCAGGCTGTCGTTGAATTGCATTGAGACACTATGCAGATAAAGTGCAAGGACGATGCCAGGCGACAATCAGCATGAATGAGTTATCAGTAAGCCTGAAACAAGGAGCGCAGGCGTCCCGCCTGCCT
>CAYWDW010000086.1:6537-11788 GCA_964457105.1 uncultured Heliobacteriaceae bacterium | reverse complement strand
AGCACTTGTCTCGTCATCGCATTGCTTGCGTTATTATTGGGCTTAATCACCAAGGCCCCTTCGTTTAAAAGCAACAATGCGCAATGGCAGCCAGATGCCACTGCTGCTGCGAACCAGGGCGTTCCGAAATTACGCGTTGTTATACCTGAATCCAAAGGAGAAATTTTCTTTAGAACTCTTGATGAGTTCACAACAAAGGCTGGGTTATCACCACTGAGAACAGTCGTGCTGCTAAATGCAGATGACCTGGAAGTGCGCTTTTGGTTCGACGGGTTTCCTTACCGTATTGATGGTATCATCCTGCGGCGTCTGAATAATCAATGGTCCGCAACTCGTGTTCATGGAAAAGAAGAGTTGCTGGAGAATCCAAAACGGGAAGAACTTGCAACACCCAAGTCGGGTTGGGATGAGGCCTGGGGGAAGCTTGTAGGTCAGGGGATTCTGACACTGCCGGATTCATCTGAGGTGAAGTGCGAGTCTGGTGTCCTGGATGGTATAACTTATATCGTAGAAACAAATTTGAACCAGACCTACAGGATCTACAGTTATGGCAATCCGCAGTTCGCAAGCTGCAATGAAGCTAAGCGGATAACGTCAATAGGGAGAATTATAATTGACGAGTTTGGTTTTGAAGATTCGCCGAAATGATGCGATAGCGTTCCATTCCTCCTGGCGCATATTCAACGTGGATTCTATCGCTGGCGCGTTGCTTGTTTTCGCTATTTTATTCTGGGCTCAGCTCCTGCTACTTCTTTTTCTTGTGTGGCAATTGCGGAACTGGATCAGACCGGCGCCAAACAGAAAGCCTAGGTGTATGCCGACGGAAGCAGGATTGCCGAGCATCAGGTCGTGGGCGGAAGTTTCGTCGAGTGGAGACATCCGAATCCGGGCACGACAAGCTGGATTACTTCCAACAGCAACCGCACCGACCAGCGGCACGAGATGGATCCGCTGGGAGCGGCGACCGGCACGACAGACCCGTACCCGGTGTATCTGGACTACACAGACATCAAGAATGGCGAGCCGCTTTACCTTGATAGAGGCGATCCCTTCGATGACAGCGGCGGCTGCGAACTGGACGGGATGCCGATTCCCTGCAACTTTGCGCGACCTGAGGCAACTGTCGCTTTCAGTGGCGGTACGCCGAACACTATTTACCACAATGGGCGATTTCTGTTCCTGCAGGCCTTTACCAATGGCGACTATGGATATTTCCCACAGGGAGCTTTCTCGGTTAATGGGAAATATTACGACTCACAGGAGCAGGAGATAAGCGCCCAACGCAGCAGAGGGTGGGGGTTCTTAGCGATTTCACAACAGAGCAGGAACAAGGATACGCGCCCGCGAGTTGAGAAATTAAGAGATAGTGCAGTGTGGTTGGCAATGGAAGCTCTTCTGAACGAGGCTTGCAACAATCTTATTTCCAGTCAGAAGAATGATATAAATGCTGCCTGGCGGATCACATCCATGTACCAAAATGACCAGATAAAGGCTACCGAATGGCCGTTGTATGCCACTGAGAGATATAATGGGGAGAGTTATGAGACCGCTGCTAAATATGGTACTGATGGTAATATAATAGTTGGTCGTCGATTTGCTGATGATACTTACATGACTAATTGGCCAAACACTCAGAATATGGCAGGTGGCCCCTACAGCACTGATGAAGTAAGAATTCAAGCGATCCTACATGAGCTTTCACATGCCACCCGTAAGATGGCTCATTCGGAGAATACATCAGTTGATCGACAAGACGTAGAATGGGACAAATTGAACAAGAAATTTGACAACTTCGATCAACGCATTTTTGATGAATGTATAAAGCCGTTGCGGGAAAAGCTGGTAAAAGCTGGCAAACTTAAGCCGGGAAGTGGAATAAATTTTGGTATCCCGTAGCTTTGAAGCAAATTTTGTAACAACTCAAGGGGCTGCGGTATGCGAATGTCGCCGATCTCTCTGGCTTTACCCACACTGATGATTGACAGCGATAACGATGAAAACACAAAACCCGTATGTGATGGTTGTTCTGTTGCTTGCTTTGTTGCCCCTCTTCCCTGGAAGCTCCTGCCACCAGGATCGCTCAGAAAATAACAAGCAACCGTTCAACGCAACTGAGACTTTTCCTCATCGTGAAGTATCCTGGATCAGAGGGAGTTCCTTTGCAGGTTCTTCGCTTGGATGGTTATTGACTCTCGATGGAGAGATACTTTTTTCCGCTGATGGAGGGCAGACCTGGCGGGAAATGGCTAATCTCAAGGCTGAAAATATCTTTGGTATTACTTTTGTTAATGAACAAACCGGTTGGGCAGCAAATGATTCTGGAAAACTCTGGCAAACTACAGACGGAGGGGCAACCTGGCAGGCAATATCATCGATAGACATTGATCAGTCTGATTTTGTCGGTGTGCATCAGCTAATTGCCAATGATAAACAAAATGTGTATTTGGTTGGCTCGAACACCTTTATCAGCAGAACAACAGACGGCGGCAGGAACTGGGATAACATTCTGCTCCCGGAGGTTTACACGGACAGAGGATGGAGAGGCTGCTTTATCAGCCCACAGACAGGCTGGCTGACCAACAGCAGTGGCTTGATGCTCAGAACCCGGGATGCAGGTAATACTTGGGATTCAGCACAGGTAGTTGAAAATGATCGCCTCATACTGACTTTCATTGATGAAAAGATGGGCTGGGCTGTCAGTTTTGACAGGCTGAAGGTTTTTCGTACCACTGACGGTGGCAAAAAATGGGAACTGCTGACTCTGCTTGATGGAGAAAAGGAGGGGCTAGCGATTCTGTCATTGCATTTTGTTGATGAAGATGAAGGCTGGGCTGTCGGCAAAGACAGCTTTGATCCGACTTCTCATGACCCCAAAGGAGTTGTCCTGCATACAACTGACGGTGGGAAAAACTGGGACAGGGTTGTTCTGAAAGAAGATGAATGGATGTATAGTAAAGTCTGGTTTTCAGATAAACAGCATGGATGGGTTATTTCTCGAGATAACGTGTATCGAACTGATGATGGTGGAAAAACCTGGAGCATTTCACTGAGCTTTCCACCACTGCGAAAAGATCCGCGAAACAAGTAGGATCCAGCCATTTCCTTCTTTCACCGCACCGGGTTGATGACGAGCCACAACAGACTGGACAGGGCCGCTTATCTGACAGCCAGCAGCGACTTTCATCCAACGGTCTGCGCTGTTTTCATCTCTGCCATTCCTTTCTGATAAAGCACGATTGCTTCATCGAAAAGAAAAGCCGCCAGCGCAGAAAGTATCGTTCCTTTCCGGCGCCGCGCTGGCGGCTGTAGTTGAAGGTCGGGCGCTTTCCCTGAATGGTCAGGCGCTTCACCCGAAAGCATCGTTCCTGCCCGACTGACCTTCGATCCATCCTGTTTCAGGGCTGGCCCTGTGGGCGGGCGGCGCTGGCGGCGGGTTTCTTCACGAACAGCTTACCGAGTTCTTCGACGGCTCCGGCCAGAGCGGCTTCTGACCCGCTGGCTTTGGCGTAGTTATACACGGCCAGTCGGAGAAGAATTATCACAGGGCTGCCGGGGTACAGCAAACCGTCAGTTCACCGATGACTCAGGCAACAGGCCGATTGAAAAGTCAGCAGCGAACTGACGGTTTGCTGTCTCCCGGCAGCGCCGCACGAATGACTCTGTTCGATTTTTTGCACAGGCTTCAATTATCAGGCTGGCGCAGCCGGCACAGGCAGGAATGATAATCGAACATTTTTCTGAATTATGAGCGAAACGTTTTCGCGTTTTTCTGACATACAAGTGAGGACATGTTTTTCCCTTCAACCACTGTGCGGAGGCCTCACGAGTATGGACACAAGGATTATGACTGTCATTCAACTGATGAACAAAAAGGATTCAGCGTCACAACCCACGCTTGATGAACTGGCCGAGGCTGTGCGTCTGTCGTCTTCGCGGCTGCGGCATTTGTTCAGAGAGCAGACCGGGATAACATTGTGGCGGTATCAGAATCGGCTACGAATGCGAAGAGTGGCCTGGTTACTGACTAATACTCAACTGCCCCTGAAGGAAATCAGGTATCAGGTCGGCATCGCTGACGAAAGCCACTTCCATAAATTCTTCAAGCGGGAATTCGGGATGACGCCCCGGCGTTTCCGGGAAACGGCCTGGATGAGTTCACTTGATGATCTGCTCCTGACTGACGACCTGCCCGATCACAAACCGCCTCAATAACGGCAGTCGTAAAATGACGAAACTGTCGTCAGAACAAACGACAAAGGCAGAGCAGCTTACTCTGCTCTGCCTTTGATCATTTCGGATTTCCGACGTGTTCAGTAAGCCGCCAGTTCCAGCGCCTTGCTGTAGACATCCTCGACCTGCGGCAGCACGACTTTTTCGAGAATGCGGGAGAACGGCACCGGACTGTCCTTGCTGCCGACGCGCATAATCGGTGCGTCGAGATATTCAAACAAATGCTCTGACACGCGCGCCGCGATCTCGCCGCCGACGCCGCCGGTGACTTTGTCTTCGTGAACGATCAGCAGGCGGCTGGTCTTTTTCACTGATTGCGCGATGGTCTCCATATCCAGCGGGACGATGGAGCGCAGGTCAATCACTTCGGCTTCGATGCCTTTCTCCTGTGCCAGTTGATTGGCCGCGCGCAATGACCAGTGAACAGTCGTGCCGAAAGTGACGATGGTCAGGTGCTTCCCTTCGCGGCGCACGCGAGCCTTGCCAAAGGGCACTTCAAATTCATCGCCCGGATCAGGCGCCTTGGCGAAAATCTGGTTGTAGAGAAACTTCGGTTCGAGGAAGAACGTCACCCCTGGATTGCGAATCGCGTGACGCAGCATGCCCAGTGCATCATCGGCAAAGGCCGGACTCAGCACGCGCACGCCGGGCAGCGTCATCAGCCAGCCTTCGATGTTCTGCGAATGATACAAACCGCCGCCAATATACCCGCCCGACGCGAGTCTGATGACGATGTTCGGGCAGAACTGTCCGTTGCTGCGGTAATAATCGTGCGAGATGTCCACAAGCTGCTCAGCCGCCGGCCAGTAATAATCGGCAAACTGTGCGCCTTCGATCACCACGCGAATGTCTTCGCGGTAACGCGAAACGCCCACGGCAGTCGCGCTGATGTAATCTTCGGCAATCGGCGCATTGAAGACACGCGCATTGCCGAACTCCTGCAACATCCCCTGGTCCACGTTGAAGACGCCGCCCTTGTTTTTCGAAGCGACGTCCTGGCCCCACAAAAAGGTGTTGGGGT